>JBAUOX010000207.1:0-13940 GCA_049579985.1 Isosphaeraceae bacterium
GTCGAGCCCCCATCGCGGCTGTCGGAGGTATAACCTGGATCGACTCACATTGCGGACGATGCTGCTCTGGCTCCAGGAGGTGGCGTTCTCGATGTACGAGCTTGTAAAGATAGCATTGTGTGAAAGATCTGTGCCAGAACGACTTACGTGCTAGCTCTCCGAACCAATTAAGAGGAATCTACTGAAGCTCTATGACCGCGCTGCCGCCTAGATTATGCTCGACGAGGCGGAACGGATCGTCATCTGAACTGGGGGCTTCAATGAAAGCGGTCGAGTTACTCAGTCTGCTCGTACCGGCAGTGGCTGGCGGACCGGTTGCCGCAGACGACGCACTCCCGAACGGCGAACCCGGCGAAGTCCGCTGGTTAGGGGAACAGCGGAAGGTAGTCCGGGACGGGGATCTCACCGGCCGCGTGGACCTCACCGCCCTCGCCGATCGACCACACCTATACGCGGCCGGGCCGCTCGAAGGCCTCAAGGGTGAGGTCACGGTCTGGGACGGGAAAGCGTCGCTCGCCCGATGGGAGGCCGGAAAGGTTGTCACCACCGAGGAGTTCAAAGGCAAAGCCTGCTTCCTCGTCTACGCCCAAGTGCCCACGTGGACCGAGAGCAAGCTCCCGGCCGGGCTCGACAAGCCCGATGACCTGGAAGCCGATATCTTCCTTGAGGCCGGGATGGCGGGCGTCCCGACCGACCGGCCGTTTCCGTTCCTCCTCCGCGGGACGGCCCAGAAGGTCAAGCTCCACATCGTCAACAAAACCGACAACGCCCCGCACAACCCGGAGGAGCATGCTAAGGTGAAGGTGCCGGTCGTGCTTGAAGGCCGTGAGGTGGATGTCATCGGGTTCTATTCGAAAGAACATGCCGGCGTGTTTACCCACCACGACAGTTACGCCCACATGCACGCACTAACCGCCGACGGGAAAGTGTCGGGCCACGTTGACCAACTCTCCCCAGGCGGCGAGATGCGGCTTTACCTCCCAGTGGCCGCCGACCCGCGTCGCTAGTTGTAGCAGCTTGCAAACATAAACGGTCGTGCCTGCAAACAAGCACGTTCGCCCGCCCGAATTAGCTGAGAATAAGCCGGGGCTTCTGCCAGGATTATCTGCGAACGAGCCCGGATTGTTTGCGACCTGCCTGCAAACATCGGTTTGTGCCCGGATTATGTGGAGGGAAAAGGGGTCATCACTGTAGTGGAGGGAAAAGGGCTCATCACTGAATAGCGCCTTCTTAACCCCTAAGCCGCCTGCATCAAGCGTGTACTTGCATGTCCTCGAGGCTCCTTCCCATCACGAACGGTCGATATTAGTGATGTCCCTTTTTCCCTCACCGGCTTACAAGTCATAAGGGCACCCGGAGTAGAACTCGACGGGAGCATCCAGGGTATCGATGGGTCTCACTGCCGAACGTGTCAGCACCGCCAGGGTGGCTCCCAGTTCCTGGAGCATCGAGGCGGAGTACCCGGGCCAGTGCATCATGATTTGGCCCTTCTGATCGACGAGGACAACGTAGGCCGAGTTCTCCACGCCGTACGCACGGACAAGCTGGAGATTCGGATCCAGAAGCAGCGGATACGACACGCGAATCTTCTTGGCCCACAGGTTGGCCGGACCGAGGTCGCCATCGATCACGCCGAGGATCCTGGCATGCGGATAGGCGGCTCGGAGCCGGTTGAAGAATGGCTGGGCCGCCTCGCTGCACGGGCAACCGATCTTGATGAACGTCAAGAGCAAGGGTCCCTCGCGGATCAGCTCTCCGAGGGAATACTCAGCGCCGTCGGTGGCCTTCAGCGTGAACGCGGGAGCCTGGCGGAAGACCATGGCACGGCTCGCCTCGGCCATGCTCGGCGTGACAACGTGCTTCGCGGTTTCCACTGGGATGATGGTCGTTGGATTCTCCCAGTTGCCGGGTTCAGAGCTCAGTCTGAACCATGCGTAAAGAATGCTGAGAACCAGCATGAGAGCGACGAACCCTATCGCACCAGGTCGTTTCATAGAATTTCCTCATGAAATGCATCTTCGAGAACCTCCCGCAGGTGCACTCCCGGTGCTCCAAGCGGTACAGTACTGAGTTCGTCTTTCTTGTATTTGTCAAAGACCAAGCGGGGTCCAATCTCGACGAACGGCCCCTCTATATTCAGTAGGTTACCGAACCAGGCGATTCCTGCGGAGAAATCAATCCGTTGTTCCTTGCTCGCCGCCGTCGGACCCTTGACCATTCTCTCGTGGCCGGAGGCGCTCAACGCCAGTCGCTCCAGGCGTGCCTGCCGGATGGCCATACGGCGCAATGCCTGTTCTCTGCTTGCTCTCCCTGATTTCCCGGAATTCGCCCAAGCAGTTGGGTATGGTGTCCACGGAACTCCGTCTCATGATCGCGTCTTGGGGCGATTCAATACATTATTGTAGTCGACGGATGGGGAGAAACCAGGTGAATCTCAGGTCGCCCAGGCGTTCCATCCAGGTCTTTTGGCACGCAACCTGGACGATCTTCTGAAGGAGTGGTTGACCCAGACGCCTGGAGACCTCGCTCACCTGCGTTTCGTGACCGGCCTCTTCGCAATGCCCTTCTGAATCTGGTCGTGCAACAGCTTTTGCTCTTCTTTGTTGGCGTCGACCTGGACGCCGCCTGAGCTGGGGTCGTTCGAGCATCCGCTCAGGAGAACCGGTGATCCGAGTGGAACCACAAGGACGAAGACCAGCGGGAACAAGGAACGAAGGATACGCATGATTGACTCGCTCAGTAAGCATCCGCCGAGACAACCTCGCCGCCAGCTCTGGATCCGAAGGCTCGCCAGACCGGCACGGACACCGAGTTCTTGACGAACCGGACCGAACCGTCCCCGGCCAGAACATTCACGCCGCCCGGGTGGGCGCTGGACGGTGGCACCTGCATGTACCAGGGAAGATGCGTGGCGTCTCCCGACCAGGATACCCCCATTTGGGCCATGCTCATGATGGCGCAAGAACGGCCGTTCGGCGTCGTCACGTGATTGTACGTGGTGCTTGGCATCTCTCCCGAGGCCCATGCCGCGCCCGTCTGGTTGTACCAGATCATCGTCGGAGCAAGACCCTGGCAATCTGCGTAGGTCTGGTCTGCGGACGTCGGCATCGGCATTTGCATGTACATGTACCATCCGGACAGATCCTGGTTCATGATTCCACTCCCCAGCAGCCGCTCGCTCGCGAACGCGGTCTGGCTCATCCCGTCCGTGATCGCCGCCACAGTCACGGCGCTGCAGTCGGAGAACGGGCCCACCGACCCGGTGTTGCTGGTTGAGTCGTACATCCATCCGCCCTGGTTCACGACGTAGCCGTTCGTGCCCGGCCAGTTGTTCAGCGTATAGTCGGAAGGGCAGGTGAAAGTTCCGATCCGGGTTTGGGTTGCGGTTGTGTTGTCGGGGACGTTGAGCACCGGCAAGATCACGTTTCCCATCATGTCGACCCCCATGTTCGGCAACGCGGGGCAAAGCGCGAAATTGATCGCGTTAAACACAGTACTCTGTTCCATCTGTGAAAGGATCATGGCGTGAGCCGACCACCTGCCATACCAGGGCGGAGACGGCGAGGTTGCGGTGGCGTAGGTGTAATAGCCGCCACGGGCAAAGGGGAAAACACGGTTCGCGCTCTCGTAGTTGCTGAGGGCGAGTCCGATCTGCTTCAAGTTGTTGATGCATTGGGCCCTCCGAGCCGCCTCCCTGGCGGACTGGACGGCGGGAAGCAAGAGCGCGATGAGCACCGCGATGATGGCGATGACCACCAGCAGCTCGATGAGCGTGAATCCACGACGGCGAAGCATGGGAGAAACCTCCAGGAGCGGCCCCTCGGTATGTGAACCGGAGTGAAGCCAGCGACCTGCGGGCCGCAGAGCGTGAGGGTCGTGGCATTTCACGTGATGGACGTTGTCTTATTCCCCGGACAGGCGCTGAACGTGCGGCCGGAGGTCGAAGCGGTTCAATGGCAATGCGCTGGAATCAGGCAAGGGCGAGGTGTTCCGGAGGCTTGTCCCTGCGAGAGACCCTACGAGCCGGGAGGATGCACCGAGGAGGGGAGGGGAGGAAACGTCCCGCGGCAGCGAATGGAGCGTGCGCGCCGATGGCACTAGCGATCACTTTGCCGGAAGGTCCGGGCGAATTTGGAGCAGTGGGAAGCCCAGATCCCTGGCAGGGGGAGGACTTCAAGCAGGGGGTTGAGTCTGCTTCGGTTGCTCCGGGGACCGGTGGGGAAAGAGGCGGACGAACTTTCGGGTTGCGAGGACCACAGCAGCAGGAGGCCTGACGGCATTTCGGTCCACAGTTGCAGTGCTGGGCGTGCTCCGCGGCGTCAAAGCCCGCCGACGAGACCGAGGAGGCCGATGCACCACCCGTCCAGCCCAGTCCGAAAAGCAACACGACCGCGGGCGTGAGCCAGTGGTGAAGCGATCCGGTCCGAACATCTCGACACGTTGTTCCCACGCGTCTGGCCTTCGACGGTGTGAAGCACAGCTCTTCAAAGCGACAACAAACACTTATTCTCAGATGCGGGCAGTCTGGTGTCAAGTACGCCCTAGCCTCCCGCCGCGAAAACCGGAAACTGGATTTGACGCCGCGAATCGCCGATGACCGCGCGGATCCTCCGCCGATCCCTGTGTCTGACACTTTCTCCAAGCCCTCTCATCAACTCAAAGTTAAGGGGAAACGCGGAAAGTGCAGTGCAGGTGCAGTGTCTCCCACGGTGATCATTCGACTCTTCCGAAAATATTCCGCCTTTTCATCGATTACGTAAGGATCGAAATCAGTAAAACACGACGGATCTTTCGAAATCAGGCCGAGCCCACAGAACACCTTGACTTTGCAATTCACTTGCTCAAGATTAAGTTTATGATCAAGAAAATGCTCACGGCCGATTGGCTCTCTATTGAATTGTCGACGAGGCGAACGTGAAGCGAACAGGCCACCACGCATCGAACTTCGCCTGGAGGCTGCAGTTAGGGAGCTTCTACGTCCTCGCGACGCTCTCTTGTGCGCTCGCGACCGCCTCAACTGTCACGTCACGCCCAGCTCAAGCACTCGACGATGATGAGCACAGCAAGTACTGTTGCTGCGGGCCTGCGTGCCGCAAGGAGTCCTGCTGTTGCGGCCCCAGGGAGACGAGTTCAAGCACACCGAAACCTCTTGAGGCCTCCACTCAATCCCGCGTCGACTTCGACGGAAACCTTTGCCTGCATCGGGCTCCTTGCCATGATTCAGGCCTGCCGACCGGGCCGAGTGTCACCTCCACCGCCAAGGCGGCCGCTCTGGACGTCCCTGCGTTCCTTGCCCATCCCGACAGTTGGGAAGGGCTCTGGCAAATTCCCATGCCAGCGAGACCTCGCCAGCGCGACTCACGCCTCGACCGCCCTCCTGAAGTTCATCTCGCCTCCCGGTGACGCCCCCGTCTGCCCCCGATGCCTCACTGATCGCTGTTCGGCGAGTGACGCGCCGTAAGTGTCAATCGCGCCACTAGCTCGGCCGGCACGTCGACTCCGTGATTGCCACGTGGGGTTGCCGTGCGAAGTCTGTCCGGCCCTGGGTCGACCCCAGGCTCGACAGACATGCATCAGTTCCGGCAGTGGAGTGGCATCGGCGTAGACTCGCCCGCTGTTCACTCCGCCTGGGACGACTGCTTGCCCTGACAGGGAAGAAGTCACCGTGAGGCACCCGGCTGGTCGCCGGGCTCAACCTGAATTCCCTGGTAAATGATGACCGGCCAGTCTCCTCGACTGGCGAGGTACGATCGTTCTCCGCGCGTTGCTCAGGTCCGGATATCGAATTACCGCGTTTCTTCCCGACGTTGCTGGACGAGCAAGGTTCGCACGTCGAGCCATCGTTCCGAGGCGATCGCAGCAAACGCGACATAGGACCTTATCCTCACGAGCGGCCCGAAGAGTCCCTCGCTGGAAGCGGAGTCTGTCCGACCGAAAACAACGGATAAACCATCACAATTTCAGCCCGCCGGGGCATGTCCGGCGGCTTCCCTCCCAAAAAGGAGAGTTTCAATGGAAGACGAATTGCGTTTCGATCTCCCCGAACCCGAAGCTCAGCCCTGGCTCGACGCCCAGCCAGACAAGCCGTTGAATCGTCGTGGCGTGCTTCAGAAGGTGCTTACCGGCAGCCTGATCGGCATTGGTGCGGGATTCCAGGTGATCTGGCCTGGACAGGCCTCGGCTCGCGTGCTGAGGAGCAATACCGAGAACGGTTGGGGAAACGTCAAGGGTCGCATCATCTGGGGAGCTGAGTCTCCTCCGCCAAAGCCACGCGAGATCGACTTCGTGAAGTACGGCATGAGAGGGGACGACCTCAAGTGGTTCACGTCGAAGGGACCGGTTTACACTGAGGACTGGGTGGTGTCCCCGAAGGACCTGGGAGTCCGCTGGGTGTTCGTCTGGCTCATGCCCTCCACTGGAGGTTCGTCCGCCAAGATCCCGGTACATCCCAGTTTGGAGAAGCCCGAAATCGACACGCTGACCATGGAACAGCCGTGCTCAGGCTTCTCACCTCACGCCGTGGCCATTCGCGAGGGGCAAAAGATCCTGGTCAAGAACGACTCGCCTGTAACTCACGCCCTCCAGTGGAGCGGTTCGCTCCAGAGCGGTAATCAAGCGATGCCGCCAGGTGCTAGGATTACCGTTGGCGACCTGCTCTACCACCGGCAGCCACTGCGAGTCACGTGCGCACCGCACCCCTGGGAAGGGGCGTGGTGGCGAGTTTTTAGCCACCCCTATTTAGCTCTGACCGATCCCGAAGGACGGTTCGAGATCAAGAACGCCCCCGAGGGTGAGCACCGACTCGTGGTCTGGCACGAAACCGCCGGGTGGCTGGGGGGAAGCGCCGGTCGAAACGCAGTGAAGGTGGCGATCTCCAGTAGTGAAACCGTCGACGTGGGGCAAATCGGTCTTAAGCCTCTCGCCAAATGAGGTGAGTTCGGCGATGAAAAGACTCCGGAAACTTTTCTGAAAGCGGGGACCGGAAGGGGCCACCCACTCCTTGATAAGGAAAATGTGGGTGGCCCCCACCGTTGATACGCAAGTGCTATTCAGTGACGTCCCTTTTTCCCTCCCCCGGCTCAGCCGCCGCCGCAGGGACAGAGGCGCGGAACGAATACCGACAGTGTCGCACTGTATTTCGTAAGCTCGTAAGGCTTACTGTCGAGCATGCCGCCCTGCGTCGGCTCGGTCTTATGGGCCACCATGAGGTAATAGTTCGCCTCGTTCGGGTTGAACGCGGCTTCTCCCCTGGCGTCGGTCGTCCGCTCGTACCGTGCGTCCGTTCCCGGCTTAGGCGTCGCGCCGCGCGGGATGAACGACAGCCGCTCACCCGCCAATGGCTTGCCCTTATAGAGCAGGCGGACCTTGAGAGGACTGCCCGGGCCCATCGGCGTGACGGGATTGAGGAGTGGGACGATCTCCAACTCGTGCCCGAGCGTCTGGTCGAAGCCGGAGTTGGTGGCGGGCACCCGGTCCAAGCTTGTGCTCGCGACGAAGAAGGCCTTGCCGCACTTGACCGACCTTTCCGGGGCGTAGCTCATCACCCGGTCGGAACGGAGCGCGATCGTGTAAAGCCCAGGCTTGGTCGGCTCGAATCGAGCTGTCCAGTATCCTTCCTGGGGGGTGTAACCCGTGTCGACGAGGCGCTCCTTCAGGTCGAAGTGCTTTCCCTCCGGATCGATCAACTCCAGCGTGGTGCCCTCCAGCGAGAGCTTTCCGGCGATCTTGAAATCCCGGTGCCCGTTCCCATGATTGCCGAGCATGAGGTCGATGTGGACCACATCGCCGGTTCGGACGATGCTGGAGTTGGTCTGCACCCAGGTGTCGTGGGCGAGCGCCGCCACGGGCGTGGCCAGTACGATCAAATATACGATCTGTTTCATGATCAAAGCTTCTCTTCAAGATGAAAAGAACGCAGCCTGGAGACATCGGACTACTTCAGTTTCACCCGCTCTTCGGGTTCCCATCGGTATTCCATCACTCTCCCTGTCGCTTCTCGCGGCGTCGACGCCGAGCATGCGGCTCACGATGTAGAGCGAGGCATCGATGCCCGTAGCAACTCTGGCCGAGGTGACGACCTCGCCGTTGTCAACGAACCGCCGACTCTCGGGGACCACCGCCCTCTGTGCGGCCTGCCGCGGGGCAACGAGAGAGTCCCCGTGGGTCGTCGGTTCGAGTCCGTCCGGCAAACCGCCTTTTTCGATCAATGGCCATGCTCTTCGTGAGCTGGATCCTGGTGCGTCCTCTTGATCAGCCCGTACCACTGATCGACAGCGCCCAAGTTAACGACACTCCAGAACGCTTTCACGTAGTCGTGACGTACATTCTTGTATTTGAGATAGTAGGCGTGCTCCCAGACGTCGATGACCAGAAGCGGGATCGCGTTCCAGGCTACGTTCAACTGGTGGTTTCTCGCCTGGAGCACGATGAGCCTCTCCGAAATGGGCTCGTAGGCGAGAACGCCCCAGCCATTCCCCTGGACCTGGGTCGCCACGGCCGAGAATTGCGCCTTGAACTTGGCATGGGAACCGAACTGCTGCTGGATGTCGGCAGCCAGTTCCCCCACGGGCTCGCGACCCCCGGTCCCCATGATGGCCCAGAAGACCGAGTGCAGAAGATGTCCGCTCAGGTTGAAGGTGAGCTTTTCCGTCAATTCTGAGAGCGCCGAAGGGTCGAGCTTTCCTTCGCGGGTGTCCGCCAGTTTCGCCAAGGCCTCGTTGGCGCCCTTCACGTACGCGGCGTGGTGCTTGTCATGGTGCAGACGCATTGTCTCGGCATCAATCGACGGCTCCAGGGCATCGAAGGCGTAGGGCAGAGGCGGGAGCGAATACTCTGCCCCCTTCCCGACCGATGCCGCGAGCGACCTCGCGACGGGTCCTCCTGGTGCGTGGGCATTTTGATCCTCCTGATAGCCAGCCGCCCTGGCCAGGGTTTCTGACGCGAGCAGACCCATTCCACTGGCCAGCCCGATGCCTCCGGCAAGTGCCGTCCGTCTGGAAAATAATTCGCTCATGATGCATGGCTCCGTGTTCGTTGAAATCAACCGATCATGTCATTGCCGTTCTGCGTCAGGGGCTGCCCTTGTGCGGTAGGCCCCTGGATCGATCCGTCCTGGCTCGGAAACAGGCCCGTCGCGCCGCGGGTTTTCGGCGAGGTGGAATTCCACTCAATTGCTTGCATGAGCCCCGTGGCCCGCTCGTCTGCTGGTAGTCGCTCCGGACGTATTGGCCGAGAGTTCGGTGCCGGGGCCGGACAAGGGGATCGTCCGCCCCGGCTGGCGGGGTTCTGCATGTCGATCACTGACGGCCCGACCCGGTACTCACCGCCTAATCCGATCTGATCGGGTTTCTCCTCTGAGAAGGGGGTCTCTTCAAGTTGAGACGCGGGGACTATCCCGCACGTTCCCCAATCTCGAAAGCGCCAGGCCAACGCGACGACCCGGCCCATCATCGATTCGCAAGACGTCAGCAAGGGCATCCCGTCGTGATCTCCGTAGGCGCCGCACTGACGTCGATTGGCTTTGCAATGACCCCGGTCAGTCGAGCGAGACGCGCGGATGCATCCGCGAGCATCTCGACCGAATAACCGGGCCAGAGCTTTTTGATCGTCCCCCCCTTCGCGATCAAGGCCACGTAGGCTGAATTCTCAGCTTTGTATTCGTGGACGGTACGCAGGTCAGGGTCGCTCAGGAGGGGGAACGCGGCTTGGTTTTGCATGGCCCATTTCTTGGCCTTCGATACGCTACCATCGAAGACGCCGAAAAAGCGGGCGTGCTTGCCGTAAGCATCAAAAAGCAGATTGAAGAAAGGCTGAGCCGCCAGGCTGCAAGGGCAACCTTCCTTGATAAAGACAAGGACGACCGGCCCGTCACCCGTCAACTCCGCGATGTCGTAGTAACTGTCGTCAGTTGCTTGGGCTCGGAAAGCGGGGGCCACGACGTCCGTCATCTTCGCAGTTGCGATCAGCATCTCCGGTCTAACGAGGTGCCTCTGAGGCCCTTCGAGCACGTTGGGCGCGGACACGGAGCGCGCGCTCCACTCGTAGCGCATCCGACTGCAGGCATAAACGAGCCCAAAGCCCGCGAAAAATAACCCGAAGCAAAGCGTCATGTGTTTGCTCATCAGGAATTCCATCATTTGGCGGACAAGGGGAGTCTGTCGTGACAACCCCTCTAGGTGTCCAAGAACGGCTCGATCGGAGGCGGCGCGCCTCAAAACTGGTCGGCGGAAAGAACCTCGCCACCGGCGCGGGTCGCGAGGGCCTGAAAGATCTTGAAGATGATCAGCTCCTTGATGAATCGGACACTGCCGTCAGCGAAGAGGAAGTTGGCGCCGCCGGGATGAAGCGACCAGTACTGGTCGCCGTGGGCCAGACCGGAGGGGGAATTGGGCCCGTGCCCTTCGCCGGTGTGCGAGAGGACCAGCGCCCCGCCACCCTCGGGGTCGAGGCCCGCCTCGGCCTGAAGGGCGACCAGTGGGACGGCCGCGTTGGTGATGGCACCGGCCCAGATCGCGCGCGACAGGTTCTGGCTCCGCTCACCAGCGGCGAACGTTTGGCTTGTGCCGTCGAGGATCTGGGCGATGTTGATCGAGTGATTGCGAAAGAAGAGCCCGTTGCCGTTGTCGCGACCGGGTGGGCCGTCATCGGCGTCGATGATGTAAGGATAGAGGCTGGATGGGTCACCACTGCCGACCGAGCCGAGGTAGTTTGACGAGGCTGCGTCGCAGATCGGGGCACCGGCCATTGTGCCGGTCGTCGTCGAATCGACGACCGTGAACGTATCTTGCCGATAGGCGTCAGACGGGCAGAAAAAGCTGCTGATCGTGGTCAACCGGGCGGTCTGGTTGGCCGGGAACTCGATCCCTAGCACAAAATTGATGCTGTTATAGACGGGGAGCTGCTCCATCTGATTCAGCGAGAATGAGGCCCAGCCCCAGCCGGGGCCGTCGTTGTCAAACGTCACGGGATCCATCAGAGACAGGTAGCCCGGGGGAAAGGCGCCGATGGCGGCGTGGTAGTTGTGCAGGGCGATGCCGATCTGCTTCAGATTGTTGGTGCACTGCATGCGCCGGGCGGCCTCGCGGGCGGCCTGGACGGCGGGCAAGAGCAACGCGATCAGCACTGCAATTATGGCGATCACCACCAGCAGCTCGATCAATGTGAAGGCTCGACGATAATGCATTTCAAATGGACTCTCAGAAGTAGAAACCTCGGTGCGCAGCGCCACGCGAAGCCGGCGGCCCGAAGGTCGCGGATTAGAGTGGGGTGCTGCGACGTAACGTGACGGACGTTGTCTGATCCCGCGGACACGCAACGAGCGCGCGGACGCAATAGGGATGTGTCGATCGCGATAGCCTGGAATCAGGCGACAATGAGATGTTCCGGGGGTCGATCGAGGCGGGAGGCTCGCCGAGCTGGGAGGAGGCACAGAGGGGAGACAGTGAGGAGACTCACCGCATTAGCGGAGAGGAGGTGGCCACCCATGGCAAGAGCGGCGAGCTTGCCGAGGGGACCAACCGAAGATGGGGCAGTTGGCAGCCCCGATTCCTCGCAGGGGGCCGAGCCCATGCACGGGCTCAGATCAGCTCCAATTGACTCGGGGACCCGTGGGGGAGCAGGCGGACGAACCCTCGTGCCACGACGACCACAGCAGCACGAGGCCTGACGGCATTTCGGTCCGCAATTGCAATGGCGGGCGTGCTCTTCGGCGTCAAAGCTTGCCGATGGAGAGGGCGAGGAGGCCGACGCCGCACCGGTCCAGCCCATCCCAAAGAGCAGCACTACCACGGGCATGAGCCAGCGGTGAAGCTCTCTTTGCAGGGCCAGTCGAGGCATGATTTCCACGCGGCGGGCCTTTGACGGTGCGAAGCACTAGTCTTCAAAGCGACAGCAAAGATACACATTCTCCGGTGCAAGCCGCGTGGCGTCAAGTGTGCGCGGGATCAGGCTGGAGGGATGCGTGCTGATCAGTTCCAGCAAATCGCGCAGATAGCCCAGCGGGTCAACTCTTACGTTCTTGCACGTCGTGCACTGACTCATCAAGATCGCCGCTGTCTTGCCGCCGTTGTCGTTGCCGCCGAAGCCCGGCGGACCAGGGGTCTTTCCACGCCTTTATCAGTGTTCACCGATGAATGCCTTGTCAATAAGTCGCTCAATGACCTTGCCCTGTTCTTGCCCAAAGGCACGACGGTAATGACCAATCACCTGATTGATCCCGATCGCTAGCTCATCTTCCGTGAATCGATTCAATGTCCCGCCGAGATGGATACGGGCCTCGAGCAAGTCCATATCGATCTCAGTTTGATGGCTCGCAAGGTATTCATCCACAAACTGGATGATGATGTCTCTCGGCGTGGCCACGATTTCCCCTCGATCCAGGATCTCCGATCGTTCTCTAGAGCGGTTTACCTTCGCGTTGCCTCCACGCGGAAACCTTTTGTAGGAGGCGGCCGACCCCGCAAGCCGGGCGGGGAAAACCCCACGAATGGGGTCGGCCCGCAGGGCGGGGAGACCCCCCCCCCGCCGCCGATCTGCCTGGGAAAGAGTCGGGGGACGGAGCTCCCTTTTACGATCCTCTTGTACCTCCACGATCCTGTCAGACTATGACAGGATTGCAGCGAAGACAAGGCCTCGGGTAAAATCGTTCCCTGAGAACGATGTCATGATCCTGGCGCCTGCGACCATGAATCGGACGCAGATTGTAGAGTGGTTGGGATGGTCCGCGCAGCGGATCCTACGCCTTTGACTTTCCCAGTGGCGTGGAGATACCTGGTGGTGTGACAGGCGCTCGGCACTCCCAACGGCTTTGAAGTTGTGAGAGTTGACTCGTATTGACAACCGGAAACCACGTCATGATGAAAACACTGCATGTAGTTCAGATCGGCCCGGCGCCCGCGGCTGCACAGGTCGATAAACCGCGTTCCTGCGGATGCGGAAAGAGGTTCTGCCCGCGCAAGATTCACTCGCTGGCAGGCGTCATCTTCGGCGTCATGATGGTTCAGCACCTGGTCGTGAACGCGCTGGGGTTGTGGCCGGCGCGATACCAGGCCATCGTCGATCGCATCCACGGTCTCGGCGGCCTGCTGCCGTGGCTCAGCTTGACCCTGGTTTTCCTTCCGCTGGCGGTGCACGTCGGCTTCGGTCTGAAGATGCTCAGAGGCGCAGGGTTCGCATATCACACCGGCAAGCATCATCGCGGCGGCGACCTGCGTTTCCTGCTCCAGCGCGTGTCGGCCGTCATTCTCCTGGCATTTCTCGGTCTGCACATCCTGACGTTGCACGACTGGGGATTTCACCAGATTTACCGGCTGACGAGCTGGGATGCGTTGAGCCCGTACCAGGCGTCGGGGCTCTTTCATCCCGACCAGGCTTATACGTCCACGACCAGCGCCATTCGCGACCTCGCGAGCCCCGCCGGACCGCTGTCGGCCGGCAACGTGTTTGTGATGGGATTTTACCTGCTCGCCATCTGGGCGACGGCCTACCACCTCTCCAACGGACTATCCACGACGGCGATGGTCTGGAACCTGACGAGGAGTCGAGAGTCGGAAAGGCGCCTTGTGCGCGTTTGTACCGGCTTCGGGATTGTCCTGGCATGCGTGGGTACGCTTGCCTGGTGCGCCTTCACGGTGCTCGCTTGAAATCCGGGGGACGCCCCGCACCGAAAACCGGACGCGATTAATTGTACAATGAAAATCGTTGAGCCAGAGAATCCTCTTTTCATGGCTCTGACGAAAAGGAACTTCAATGACTCAGGACCAGGTGGCCCAGGCCGTACTGGCTGATCTCAGGATGACGGGACTCAAACGGCCAAAACTCCTTGTTCTCAAGGACAACAGATGTTTTTCGGTTGTTCTGACTGGTCTGAATGTGATCAATAACTCAACACAGATCGCGGCAATCGACGTCAACACGCACGAGCAGATCCATGTTCCGATGAA
>JBAUOX010000208.1:0-2186 GCA_049579985.1 Isosphaeraceae bacterium
CGCAGATCCTCGACGGCAATGTCCTGACGGGAACCGATCATCGACTCACGGCGTTGCGTCAATGGCTCAACGCCTGCTTGCCGGGAAAGTCCCTGGTGGTCTTCGAGCCGGACTTGGGGTTGATCAGCGACATGGTGCTCTGCGAGGACGCGTACACCCAAGAACGGGCCTTACTCACATACATTCTGGAACGTGTGCAAGCCCAGGACTTGCTGGTCTTCGACCGCAATTTCACCACGACGGGGTTCGCTTTCGGCATCGCGGAGCGCGGCGGCTCCTTCGTGGGCCGACAGCATCGAACGAATCTGCCTGTCCAGCCCGTCAGCAAACTGGTCAAGTGCGGGGAGACGGAGACGGGCAGGATTTACGAGCAGATCGTGCGCGCCACCGATCCAGACACCGGCGCGACGTTGCTCTTGCGGCGCATCGAGATCCGCCTCTTCGAGAAGACGCGCGATGGCGAGAAGACAATTGGGCTCTTGACCAATTTGCCAGCGACGGTCTCGGCGGTTGCCATCGCAGAGATTTATCGGAAGCGATGGACAATCGAACAGGTATTCGACGAGCAGAAGACGCACCAGGACCCGCGGCGGGCAACCAAGCCGGCACAGTTGCGGAGCGAGACGCCAGCGGGGGTGATCCAGGAGATCTATGCGTTGTCGCTGGGCCATTTTGTGATCCGGTCGCTGATGTTCGAGGCCGCCGCGACGGTGAACCTCGATCCAGACCGGTTGTCGTTCACCGGGTGTTTCCAGATCCTGAAATGCCGCCTGCCGGAATGTGACGGCAAGACGCCGGCAACCTTTGAGGCGTGGTATCAAGGCTTGCTCTGGGAGATGCAAGGGGAGCGGACTGACCCGCGCCGCAACCGGATCAATCCGCGCGTGATCGAGCGAAAGATGTCGAAGTGGAAGAAGAAACGCCCCGAGCATCGGCATCGTCCGTCCTTGACGAAAACCATTCTAGAGACAGTGGTTATGACTCGTTAAACGGTATTGGGCTTAGACCTGGGGCGGCGGCGAGGTCGCCTCAGCCGACGGCCTGCGGTTCGTGGTGCCGGTCCGCACCGTCAACGCCGGCCCCAACAGCAGGTACTTCGGGATCGGCCGCGGGATCACCTATTACAACTTCACCTCCGACCAGTTCACCGGGTTCCACGGGATCGTGATCGCCGGCACGCTCCGCGACTCGTTGTTCATCCTGGAAGGACTCCTGGAACACCAGACCAGCCTCAATCCCCGTGAGGTGATGAGCGACACCGCCGGCTACGGCGACGTGATCTTCGGCCTGTTCTGGCTGTTGGGCTATCAGTTCAGCCCCCGGTTGGCCGACCTCGGGGAGTCCCGATTCTGGCGGATCGACCCGGCTGCCGACTATGGCGCGCTGAACGGCCTGGCGCGGCACCGGGTGCGGACCGATCTGATCGTGCGGAACTGGGATGACCTGCTGCGGGTGGCCGGCTCGCTGAAGATGGGGACCATCAGTGCCTCGGAGTTGACCCGCTCGCTGATGAGGAGCAACCGCCCTTCGACCCTGGCGCGGGCGATCGGGGAGCTGGGTCACGTGGCCAAGACGCTCTATCTGCTATCATACGTTGATGACGAGACCTATCGCCAGCGGATCCTCACGCAGTTGAACCGGGGCGAGGGCCGACATGGCGTGGCCCGAACGGTTTTCCATGGTCAGCGGGGCGAGGTCCGACAACGCTATCGCGAAGGCCAGGAAGACCAGTTGGGGGCATTGGGCCTGGTGGTCAACGTACTGGTGCTGCGGAGCACGCTCCACATGGATGCGGCCTTGACCCATCTGCGGGGGGGAGCCGAGGTGAAGTCCGAGGACATGGCCCGCCTCTCACCACTGAGCCACGCGCACATCAACGTCTTGGGGCGGTACTCGTTCGCGCTGGCCGACTGCATCGCTCAGGGTGAACTGCGGCCGCTGCATCATCCCGATGACCGCGACGACCCGGCGATCAGCGCGGCTTAGCGTACGTTCCTGTTCCGATGATTGTGGGACCCCGAACCCGCCTGGACTTCGCCGCGATCCAGAACCACGGCTTCCTAGCGCTCGCCAGTTGGTGCGCGATGACAGGTGGGATGCGCAAGATAGGGTGGGGTGTTTTCCGGTCGATTCCGCTTTGGGGTAGCAACTCTCGCTGCTCAGTCGATAAAAAAGCACGCAGGATG
>JBAUOX010000209.1:0-4346 GCA_049579985.1 Isosphaeraceae bacterium
TCGCCTCTTGGGCGTCCAACTTCGCCTGCAAGCGCCGACAGTTCGGGCATAACTTCCGTGCCTTGAGTCTCATGGCGGGCTATGCTACATCCTTGGTCGAGAATACACAACACCGGTGAACGGCTACTTGCTTCCCGACCGAAACCTGCTCAATCGCACGGCCTTCGTGCGGGTTGCCGGCCTGACAGGGTGGCAAGCCTTTCAGCTTCTGTTCCGGTCGATCGACAAGGGCGACCCGCTCAATGGAATTCCCAAGTACAACGGCAACCTGTTCAAGCCCGACCCGATCCTCGACGACATGGGTTTCGCCCTCGCTGGCGCGAAATGGCCCCAGCTCTTCCGGATGATGGGCGAGTTCGACTATCGCCACGAGGTGACGGTTGACGTCCTGGGCCGGATCTTTGAGCGGAGCATCACCGACATCGAGGAGATCAAGGCGAAAAGCCTGGACCAGCACGCCGCAACCCTGGCCGACCGCCGACGGAAGCCGGGAAGACGCAAGGAACAAGGGGTCTACTACACGGCCGATTACATCGTCAACTACCTGGTCTCGGCCGCGCTCGATCCGCTCTGGGAGCAGGCCCGCACCGACCTGGCGAAAGAGCATGGCGTTGACCTGAGCAGCACCGCTCCTCCCAGCGGCAGCTTCTTGACCGCGATGCTGACCTGGCTGGACGGTGTGACCCTGTGCGACCCGGCCTGCGGCTCGGGAGGTAATCCGGTGTCAGAGGTAATCCGGTGTCAGTTCATCTTTTCGCGTAATCCCGTGTCGGTTCATCTTTTCGGGCAAGAATGATGAACTGACACCGGATTTCTTCCGGATTTCCCTCCGGATTTACTGCCTGGCCGGAGCTCCCGCCGGGTGTTCGAAAGGCCCAAGACCATGCCTCTGCTTCGACTGAGCTCGTGCCGGACCATGGTTGTCGTCGCCGTCCTGATGCTCGTCTGGACCGGGCCGGCCGTTGCCGACTTCCCGGCCCTGGGGGACGTGACTGGGGCGACCGCGAATGGCAACACCCTGACGGTGAGCATCGGCGCCGACCGGCTCGTCGTGCAGGTCTGCACCCCCAGGGTTGTTCGTGTCGATTACTTGAGGGGCGGTCAGAATGACTCGCCCACCCCGATGATCGACCCGCAGCGGCGCTGGCCCGGCGACCCGGCGGTAAGGATTGACCCTGGCGGAGACCCCATCGTCGTGATGACCGCTCGGATGCGGGTCGAGATCCGGCGCAAGCCCTGCCGGCTGACCATGACGGACACGACCGCTTCCTACCTCTTGAAGGAGCAGAACTCCGGCGGAGCCTTCGTCGAGGACCCGGCATCCCCGACTAACATCCACGGGGGGCTCCGCTTCAACCATCCCACGGGGCATAACTTCTACGGGATCCGGGCTTACGGCATCGATGACGCCACGCGGATCTCGGGGGCTTTTAACCTGCTACGCAACGGCAAGGACGTCAACAACAGCACCTACCAGGCGACCGCCTCCACCCAGGGCGGCGCTGGCGCCCCGTTCGTCTGGACGACCGCCGGGTACGGCCTGCTCGTCGACTCCGACAACGGCTACGTCGTTGTGGACGACTCCAAGCTCGAGTTCTATTACGGCACCCCATCGACGGACACGAACCCCCGGCGATACGCGAGGGACCACAGCCTCCAGTACTACCTGATCGTCGGCAGCCCGAAGGAAATCCTCGAGTCGGCCGCGCAGGTCACGGGGCAGGCCCCACTGTTTCCCCGCTGGGCCACGGGCTTCACCAACAGCCAGTGGGGGATCAACCAGGCCACGCTGTACAAGGTGATCGACCTCTACCGGGCCAAGGATATTCCGATCGACAACTTCACGTTCGACTTCGACTGGAAGGCCTGGGGCGAGGACAACTTCGGCGAGTTCCGCTGGAACCCAACCAATTTCCCCGACGCCGTGTTGCCGGGCCACTCCGGCTCGCTGCTGCGGGACAAGATGGACGACCAGGGGGTCAAGCTCACCGGGATCATGAAACCTCGCCTGATCCGCTGCACGACCCCCGACCAGCACACGCCCCAGACCGCGCAGGCGAAGGAGGCGGATTCCCGGGGATTCTGGTACACCGGCGTCGAGGAGCACAAGGAGTACCTGGAACCGCACCGGTTCGTCGGCGAGCTTGACTTCTCCAAGAAGGATTGCCGGGCGTGGTACTGGGACCAAGTCCGCCAGCACGGCGTCATGCGCGCCGGGATCGTCGGCTTCTGGAACGATGAGGCCGACGAGGCCGATGTCGGCAGCGGTCAGCATTTTCACTTTAATAATTTTCAACACTTCCACATGCAACAAGCCCTCTACGAGGGGCAGCGCGCCGCGGGGGGGACTCCCGAGACGGCCCCGCGCGCCTGGTCGCTGAGCCGCAACTTCTACCTCGGCGCCCAGAGATATGCCTACGGGTTATGGTCCGGCGACATATCCACGGGCTTCAACGCGATGGCCCAGCAGAGCGTTCGGATGCTGGCGGCCGTCAACCTAGGTCAGACCCGATGGGGCATGGACACCGGGGGGTTCCAGGCAGACCCAGACCCCGAGAACTACGCGCGGTGGGTCCAGTTCAGCGCCCTGGTGCCGGTCTTCCGGGTGCACGGCAGTCTCGGCATGCGCCGACAGCCCTGGATTTTCGGCCCCCTGGCCGAGGAGGTCGCCAAGGACGCGATCCGCCTCCGCTATCGCCTGGCGCCTTACGTCTACGCCTACGAGCGTGAAGGCCACGAACGGGCCGTCGGGCTGGTGCGCCCGCTGCCGGTGGAGTTCCCCGCCGACCCCAGGTCCGCCAACGTTAGCGACGAGTGGATGTTTGGCGAGTGGCTACTCGCCGCGCCGGTCCTGCGGTCGCAGCTGCCGTCCTCGGGCGAGCAGGCAACCGTGCGGTCGATCTACCTCCCGCCAGGCGAGTGGGTCGACTACTTCCGCGGCGACGTGTGGCCCGGCAATCAGACGATCACCTATCCCACGAATCCAGGCGTCTGGACAGACATCCCCCTGTTCGTCCGACGTGGGGGAGTCGTCCTCTCACACGACGTCGTCCGGTCGCTGGGAGAGGCTAAACCGGATCGGATTGACGCCGACATCTTCCCCGACTCGACCGAGACCGGCGTAACGTTCTACGACGACGACGGAGCGACCTACGCCTACGAAGGGGGAGCCTACCTCAAACAGCGAATCACCGCCCGCGATGAGGGCACGTCGGCCTCCCTCACCGTGTCGGCCCGCGAGGGGGACTACCAGAGCTCGGTGAAGCACTTCGTGCTGCGGGTTCACGGCCGGGCTGGCACGGCCGTCAGCCTCGACAGCACACTACTTCTGGAGCTTGGCGACATCGACCGGCTGCGCACCGTGGATCAGGGCTGGATCGTCGGGCGCGACGTCTACGGTCCGTTCACGACCATCAAGGTCCGCGCTGGCCAGACGGCCGCGTTGCAGGTCCGGGTCACGGGTGCGCGGTCAGTCAACGCGACCTCCGAGCGACTTGATGCCGAGGACGGGTCGCTCTCAGGCGCGATCCCCTCCACGCGCGCCCATGTCAGCTCCAACCACACGGGCTTCACAGGCCGGGGCTTCGTCGACGGGTTCGATTCCTCGCAGACGGCCGTAACCTTCTCCACTAGGGTAAAGCTGGCGGGAGATTACCCGTCGTCCGTCCGGGCCGCGAATGCCACGGGTGGCCCGCGCACGCTCGGCGTCTACGTGAACGGCAACCGTCGCTCGACCCTGACCGTGCCCTCTCTAGTGAACTGGGACACTTGGACCGACATCCCGGTGACGCTGTCGCTGGCCGCGGGCAACAACATCGTCACCCTGCGCCGGGACGGAGGAGATACGGGCCAGGTTGCCATCGATTCCCTGTCCGTCCCGTTCTGGCCTGCCGCCGGGCTCTACGAGGCCGAGAGCGCCGAACTGGTCGGCGGCTCAGGCGTCAACCGTAACCACGAGCACTATTCCGGCGTCAGCTTCGTCGATCACCTGGAAACGCCCGGGACGGGTGTAAGCTTCACGGTCAGCGCCCCGCAGGACGGTGCCTTCACGGTCAAGACCCATTACGCCAACGCAACCCGGTCCAGCCGGACGCTGACCCTCTATGTCAACGGGATAAAGGTCAAGAGCGCCACGATGAACCCGATGGGCGATTGGGACACCTGGGGCGACGAGGTCGAGACCGTCAACATCCACAGCGGCAGAAATACGCTGATGTGGAAGTATGATGGCACTGACACCGGTCACGTCAACCTCGACTACATCCTCGTGACCCCGTAGTCCCGGGTGGGATATCCGGGGCCGGCATTCAGATTATTGGTGTCAGTTATTTTTTGGGGCGAAAAAA
>JBAUOX010000210.1:0-2089 GCA_049579985.1 Isosphaeraceae bacterium
CCGAGCGGCACCAGCCCGATCGTGACGGCAAGGCAGGTGGTTCCCAGCCAGTCGCCCCAGGCCGTGTAGAAGCTGGTGCGGTCATCGAGTGGCACCGTGACGTTCAGGACGCTCTCGGTGAGGCGCGGCAGCGTGTCCCGGATCTCGCCGTTGCCGTCGATCAAGGCGGAGATCCCCGTGTTCACTGCCCGGGCCAGGGGGACCCGGTGCTCGATCGTGCGGAAGACGCTGACGGCCAGGTGCATGTCCAGCTCGGCAGAGCCATGGAACCAGCCGTCATTCGAAAGGTTGATCAGCATGTCCGGCTGGCGGCCGCCCTCGGTCTCGCGGAAGAACCGGCGGATCACGTGCGGGACCGTGTCCTCGAAGCAGATGCCGATCGCCATGCGGTACGGGCCCAAAGTGAGAATGAGCGGGTCCTTGCCGAAGGTCAAGGTGGGCACATAGCCGTTGCGATAGGGTGTGAAGACCGTCAGCCAGGGCAGGGTGTCAAGAAACGGGACGAACTCGCCGAAAGGAAC
Source organism: Isosphaeraceae bacterium (assembly GCA_049579985.1). Taxonomy (GTDB): domain Bacteria; phylum Planctomycetota; class Planctomycetia; order Isosphaerales; family Isosphaeraceae; genus Aquisphaera. The sequence goes on from JBAUOX010000210.1 coordinate 522, forward strand.
CAGATGAATCTTGTTGTAGACCTGGACCGATCGGACGAGCGGCTCGACAAGGATCGCGGCGTTGTACTTGCTGAAGCGACCGGGCCGGTGGTCGTAGAGAATCGCGCCGATGAGCATGGGGACGCCCGCCCGGTCAGTCAGGTCGTGCAGGTGCTCGGCGATCTTCTGCTTCTTGTCGATCCACTCCGCGGCCGCGATCTGGTTGGAGATCAACCCGACCTGGCGAGCGAGCTCGGCGGGCGGCGTGGCCGGGTCCGTGACAATGTACCCGTACGGATACGCCGTCTCGGGCCAGACGATCAGGTCGGGACGGGGCTGCGCGGCGATCGCGCGTTCGATCAGGTGCTCGATCCGCTCCAGGATCGTCAGTGGATCGCCGCCCATCTTGTACCGCTGCTCGAAATTGGTTTGCAACAGTGCCAGTCGGGGGCCCGCTCGGAACTGGGCCGTGGACAGTCGATAAGCCCCATAAACCAGGCTTCCCCCCATCAAGACCGTCACGATCCAGAGTCTGACCGTCTGTCTTTGGGTCAGGCGCGTGCCTCGGGGCGAGGACCGCAAGAGGGGAAGCGACAGCAGATCCATGAACCAGGCATTGACCAGGGCGACCAGGAAGCTGATCCCCAGGGCGCTCGTGGTGTCGGCTATCTGGATCAAGGTCAGGAAGCGAAACTGGCTGTGGCCGAGGTAATACCAAGGGAAGCCGGTAAGGAGAAAGGCCCGAATGAACTCCATGCCGACCCAGAGAATCGGTGCTGCCATCATCAAGGGCAGCCTGAGCCGGAAAACCGAAAGTCGCGCCAGCGCGAGGAAGCCGGGCCACCAGAGTGAGAAGATGAGCGCCATCGCCAGCCAGGCCAACCAGGCCGTGGGATCACTAAGGCGCACCCATTGCGCGCTGAGCACCCAGAAGACGAGGCCACCCGCCCATGCTCCGAGGTAAAGCCGCAGCGCTGGTCCCTTCTGAATCACCAGCCAGAAGAGCGGCACCAGGGCGATCCAGGCCAGCCAGCTCCATTCCACGGGAGGAAAGGCCGACCAGAGCAAGATTCCCGAGCTCAAGCCCGCGACCAGCGGATGCGGCGACAGGCGCTGCGTCAGGCCGTTCAGGGGCCCGATCCGGGTCTCCGCCTCCATCGCCTGGCTGGAAGTCATCTCCGGCTCCTCGCAAAAACGGGTTGCGTTCGTTGCTCGAAGGAGCAGCGGCCTCGATGTTAGCGTAGCGGCAGGAAACGGACAATTTCTCCTGCCTGGAAAACTCGGTCGCCGGCACCGAGGACGACGAAGCCGTCGGCCCGGGCCATGCCCAGCAAGTCGGCCGATCCTGCCCAATCCAGGATTTCGATGACACCGGGGCCGCTTGTCTCGGTCCCGGACGGCGGTTCCACCCACCGCGCCGGCCGGTAGGTCGCGCGGTCGCCGCGATGGAGGAACTCGAAGTCGAGCCGGGCGCTTAGCTCTGCAGGCACGGGGTCGGACCGCCCGGCGAGCACTTGCAGCGCCGGCGCGACGAATACCAAGAACCCCACCAGCGGGCTGGCGGGGTTGCCGGGCAGACCGAAGACGAG
>JBAUOX010000211.1:0-8024 GCA_049579985.1 Isosphaeraceae bacterium
CAGGGTGGTCAGCATGAGGACCGGCGTGGAGCGCAGCTCTCTGTCTTTCTTGATTTCCATGCAGAGCCCGGCGCCATCCAGCTCGGGCATATCATAATCGGTGAGGATGAGCTCGGGACGTGGCTCCTCGCGGGCCCTGGCCAGTCCCTCGGCGCCGTCATTGGCCGTCTTGACGTCATAGCCCTCTTCCCTGAGCATCATCGCGAGCATGCGCCGCATCGTGGAACTGTCTTCGATTAGCAAGAGGCGACGCGACGCCATGGCCCTCATCTCCTGGCCTCACAATCGTGCACGGCCGAAACCGTGCCCAGCTCCGCAAGGTTCTGACCGATCGGCACGTCGCGGCCCTGTCTCGTGAGCCGATCATGCCTCCTGCCGGATCTCACGACCAGCGAAATTCGACAATCGCGCGCGGCCATTCGCGCCAGGCTGGGCCGAGAGCACCAGCCCGGGACTGCCATCTCATGATACGAACCTGACGCGTGAGCTGGCTAGGGCAGCCTCACCATGGCGGAATTCGCGACGAAGAGGAGATTGCGCCTCAGGCGATATGGGCGCAGACCGAGGCGATCCGAATCACGCCTCGGGGCGGGCCGAAGAGCGCGGGGGAGGCAAGCAGCAGTCGGTGGGACATGTGTCGTGACCTGGCCCGTACTCGCCCAGAAACCGGCGCTCTTCCGCCGGGGTGCTCGAGACGCGCTCGCAGATCAGCTCGCGAAGCATCCGGACGAACCCGCGATGCGTACCCACGGTCCGCGAGCGAACCATCTGAAGCCCCAACTCCTTGCAGAGGTGCATCGCCTCAAGGTCGAGATCATAGAGAACCTCCATGTGGTCGGAGAGAAACCCGATCGGATGGACGATCACGACCGTTGTTCCCCGATCCTTCAAGTGCCGGAGGTGATCGAGAATGTCGGGCTCGAGCCAGGGATCCTCGGGCCTGCCGCTTCGGCTCTGATACACCAGGGCCCAGCGACTGGCGGGGATGCCCAGGTCCGCGGCCACCAGCCGGCACGTTTCTTGAAGCTGCATCTCGTAGCTGGAACTCCTGGCCATCGCCTGGGGAATGCTGTGCGCCGTGAATGTCAGCCGCACTGCGGAGCGGTCATCAAGCGGAACCTGGGCCAGCGCCTCACGAATCCGATCCGAGTTGGCACTGATGAACTCGGGATGGTTGTAAAAGACACGGGTCTTGTCGATCGTCGGGGCCTCTGGGCCGACCTCGTCCCGGGCCCGTTCGATGTCCTCGCGATACTGCCGGCAACTGGAATAAGAGCTGTACGCGGCCAGCACGACCCCCAAGGCTTTCTTGACCCCGGCTGCCGCCATCTCATGCAGGGTATCGGCCAGCAGGGGATGCCAGTTCCGGTTCCCCCAGTAGATCGGCAGGCTGATTGCATGCCGCCTTAGCTCGGGAAGCAGGGCGTCGACCAGTTCGCGCATTTGACCGTTGATCGGACTGGAACCCCCGCAATGATCATAATGCTCGGCCACCTCGAGCAGACGCTCGCGGGGGATGTTCCGCCCCCGCGTCGCGTTTTCCAGAAAAGGAAGGACATCTTCCTTCTTTTCCGGACCGCCGAAGCCTACGACCAGGATCGCATCGTATTTCTTTTTCTCGGTTCCAATATCCGTCAGCGAAGCGCCGTGGGTGTTTTCTGTTTGATCCATGCGTACCACCTGACAAGAGAAACGATGAAGGAATGTATTCTGTCGCCCGGCGGCCGGGAATCTCAAGAGCAGATCATGGAGCGTTGCCCAGGAGAAACAGGCATCGAGAAACTGCTCGGGGGCTGTCCGAAAGGGGCAAGGAGGCGGAAGAGTGTCGTCGGGCGTGAGAAGACATTCTACGAACCGCTGGTCTACCGGCTCGGCCGTCTCAAAGGGCTCCAGGACGCCGACGCGCGGGATCTTTGCCAGGCGGTCTTTCATGTTTCTCGCCGCGGGCGTGAGCGTCGTGTTCATGATGATCGTGAGAGCGTTCATGCCCGGCATGTAGCTCACGATGGCCGGAGACCGGGGATGCGGCTGTCAGGACCAGCCGGCCGGTCTCAACTCCTTTGGTACCGATCAGCTTGTCCGCAAGCTCACGAACGCGGCCCGTGGAGCCACGTAGCAAGATCACCTCCAGGCATCGCCGTTCGTCCAGGTGGACGTGAGTCGTCGTGACGACCTGGTCGAGATGGCCGTGCTGCAGCTCGGTCAAGCGCTCGGCGATCCGGCCGGCGTGGTGATCGTAAATCAAGGTGATCACACCCATGGCTTCACTCTCTTCCTTGTCGATCACCTCCTCGATTAGCGCATCCCGCATCAGGCCCCGGACTGCCTCGCTCCGGTTGGGATAGCGATGATTCTCTCGATACTGGTCGAACCTCCGCAACAGCTCGCCCCCGATCGCAACGCTGAAGCGGACAAGTGGCTCTTTCATTTTGGCCTCCAGTGGGCAGGCTGCGTTGAGCTCTCGCTGACGCGGTGCTCCAGAGTCCGTTCCCCGAGTGTAAACGAGCCGGTAAACCGCCGCGAGAGGACTCGACCCTTGGAGTCGGCCTGTGCGCCGGCTACAGTGGCCACAAAGCCACTTGAGCGAGTGCAGGCGACGATGCCGTCCGCGCTTGGTTTGCGGTTTCTTGAGCGATCGAGGAGATTCCCGATGCGTGAGATCAACGCGGCGATGATCGGCGAAGGCTTCATGGGGCGGACCCACTCGAATGCCTGGTCGCAAGTCGCCGAGTTCTTCAAGCCTTCAGTCCGCCCGGTCATGCATACGTCGTGCGGGCGCAGGGAAGAGCATCCCAAGTTCTTCTTCAATCACTGGGGCCGGACCCACGCATCGACGAACCGGGAGAACGCGGACAAGTTGCCCGAGATCGACCTGGTTGACATCGTGACGCCCAACTTCATGCACGCCCCGGTGGCCATGGCCGCCATCGAGGCCGGCAAGAATGTGTCTTGCGAGAAACCGATCGCCGGCGCGCTGGCCGAGGCCCGCGCCATGGTCGAATCGGCCGAGCAAGCCCGGGTCCAGACCTTCGTCTGGTACATCTACCGCCGTTGCCCGGCCGTCGCCCTGGCGCACAAGCTGGTCAAGGACGGCGCGCTGGGGGCCATCCGGCACGTCCGGGCCTTCTATCTTCAAGACTGGGCCGATGAATCGATCCCCCTTGTCTGGCGGTTTCAGAAAGAAGGCGCAGGCTCTGGTGCGCACGGCGATCTGGACGCCCATATCATCGACATGACCCGCTTCGTCACCGGCGAGGAGATCACCGAGATCAGCGGAGCGGTGGCCGAGACGTTCATCAAGCAGCGGAAGAAAATGACGGGCACGGCCGCGGGGGGTATCGCGGCCGGCGTGCAAGCCGGGGAAGGCACCGGGCCCGTGACCGTGGACGACACGTTGCTCTTCCTGGCCAGGTTCTCCGGCGGCGCCGTCGCCGGCTTCGAGGCTGCCCGGCAGGCGACAGGCAATCAAAATCGCAACGGCTTCGAGCTCAACGGCGCCTAGGGCTCGCTCAAGTTCGATTTCGAGCGTATGAACGAGCTCCAGCACTACTACGCCACGCGTCCCCGAGCCGTGCAAGGCTGGACCACGATCATGTGCACCCACGACGGCGGCCATCCCTATGCCGAGCACTGGCGGCCCGACGCCCACACGCTTGGCTATGAGCACGGCTTCATCAACCCGGCCTACGATATTCTCCAGGTACTCGGCGGCCACGAGCCCACCGTCCCCATACCCGACTTCCACGATGCCTACCAGACCCAACGGCTGCCGGAGGCCGCCCTGGTGTCGGCCGCGGAGCACCGGCCCCTGGCGCTCAGTGAGGTGAAATGATCGAGGGATCGCACTGTCCGCGGCCTCGTTCGTCGACCGATTGCGACTTGGCATCCGGCCCGTTAGCCTGGGGAAAACGACGGGGCTCCGAGGCCCCGCCTTTTACCGGCTGAAGGAAGACTCTCCCATGGGTGCACCTCACTCTGGCCAATCCTCCCAGGGTGGCGTTGATCGGCAGCGGTTTTATCGGACCGGTTCATGCCGAGGCGTTGCGGCGCATCGGCGTCGTGGTCGCCGGCTTGCTCGATATCACTCCCGAACGGGCGCGGCCCCTCGCCGAGCGGCTGGGAATCTCCAAGGTCTACAGCACGCTCGAGGAGCTTCTGGCCGACCCGTCCATCAGCGCCGTGCATATCGCCTCGCCCAACCACGTCCACTTCGAGCACGCCAAGCGCGCCCTGGAGGCGGGCAAACACGTGCTCTGCGAGAAGCCGCTGGCGATCAGCGCCAAGGAGACTGCGGAGCTGGTGAAAACGGCCGCGGCCCATCCCAAGCAGGCCGCGGGCGTGAATTACAACATCCGCTTCTATCCGCTCTGCCAGGAGATGCACGCTCGCGTCGCGCGTGGCGAGCTGGGCCGGATCCTCTCGGTCTCGGGCTCCTACACCCAGGACTGGCTGCTCTTGATCGACGATTACAACTGGCGGGTCGAGCCGGACGGCCACACCAACCTGCGCGCCGTTTCAGACATCGGCACCCACTGGATGGATCTTGCCCAGTTCATCACGGGATTGCACATCGAGCAGGTGAATGCCGACCTCGCGACCTTTCACCCCGAGCGCAGGAAGCCGATCGGCGGAGCAGAGACGTTTTCCGGCCCCGGGGGTAAGAAGGCGACCGACTCGGTCAAAATCGTGACCGAAGACTACGGCGCGGTCTTACTTCATCTCAACGGCGGCGCCCGGGGCGTTTTCCATCTGATGCAGATGCACGCCGGCCGGAAGAACCGGCTGTACCTGGAAGTCTGCGGCGCCGAAGGCTCGATGGTCTGGGACAGCGAGGCTCCCGAGCTGCTCTGGCTGGGTCGGCGAGGCGGTCCCAATTCGCTCCTGAACCGCGACCCGTCGCTGCTCTCCCCCGAGGTCGCCGAGACCAGCCATTTCCCCGGCGGTCACGCCGAGGGCTTCCCCGACGCCTTCAAGCAGCTCGACCTGGCCTTTTACAGCTTCATCGGCTCGGGCTGCACCGGCCAACCCCGTTTCCCGACCTTCGCCGACGGCGACCGCGAGGTCCGCATCTGCGAGGCCATCGCCCAGAGCGCCCGCGAGCGGAAGTGGGTCGGCATTAGCTTGTGATTGCTGAGAGGGCGTCCCGCAAGGGACGATTCAGACAACCGAACCCAAGCGTGGCCCGCGGACCATCCAGGGATATCCGCGGGCCACGTTGTTCTGGAGCGAGCACCTTGGCTTCGCCAGGCGTCAATCGCGGTTATTGGCGAGCTTCGAGAGCAGCCGGAGCATCTCCAGGTAGAGCCAGACCAGCGTGACCATCAGGCCGAAAGCGCCGTACCACTCCATGTACTTGGGCATCTGCCGCTGTGCGGCCTCGTCGATGAAATCGAAATCGAGCAGCAGGTTGAACGCCGCCAGACCGACGACGAAAAGGCTGAAGCCGATGCCGATCGGCGACGAGCTGAAGAGGAACGGCACGGCCACGCCGAACAGCCCCAGGATCATCGACAGGACGTAGAACAGGCAGAGGGCGCCCGTCGCCATGATCACGCCCGACTTCAGCCGGTCCGTGACCCGGATGATCCGATTCGCATAGAGGAAGATCATGAGCAGGAGCGTGCCCGCAGTGAGCATGACAGCTTGAAGAGCAATACCAGGATAGACTTTGCCGTACCGCAGTTCCACAATTTGCGAGATGGCACCCAGGAACACTCCTTCCATGGCCGCGTAAACCGGTGAAGTCCACGGGGCGACGGTCGGCTTGAAGATCGTGACCATGGCCAGGATGAACCCGGCGATTCCCGCGACGGGAATCACGCCAAGCTGAAGCTGGTCTGACGCCACGGCGTAGAATGACCAGAGCGCGGTCGCCGACATGATGGCCAGGAGCAGGAAGGTCTTGGCCATCGTTCCCTGCACTGTTGTCACTGTACTGCGGGGAACACCGTAGACCTGATTGTACCCGGCGAAAATATCCTGAGAAAACGCAGGATTGCTTGTTGCCACTCTCTTGTCTCCTCTGTTCGAAGCGATCCGGGCTCTCACGTGAGAGGGTTCGCTCGCTGAACGCGCCTTCATTAATTATACGCTGTGGAAATCGGGGATGATCAACCCGAACCCGAATTCCTGGCCTTTGCCGAGCTCCTCGTATTGTTCGCTTTCCGACCCCGTTTGGCAATAAGAACCTGTTGTCCCTTGTGATGCATCAATGCACTTTAGTTGCCGGATCGGACAGCTATCTTGGCAGCGCCTTCGGCCAGGCGAGCTCGGCCCCCTGTTCGGTCAATCGCGACTGAAAGGCCGCAAGTTTTCCGGGCGTGTTTCGCACGGCGGATGCCGCCGCCGGGCCTCGGTACCGACATGCTGCTCGACCACGGTGAGCTCGGCCTTGATCCGTCGCGACTCGCGGATGCAGGGGGCCTTCGCCAGCCCATCCTCGGTCCCGACCAGGTCGGCCGCGATCTCGCGGGGCGGATGGGAGGATCCGACTCGTGCTGCGTGCCCATCCGACGAGGCCGCGAAGAGCGCAGTGAGCCCGGATGTACACCCTTCAAGAAACCGTCGGCGATTCATGGAACGATCGAACCTCTTGGCATGATCGGTGTGTCTGTTACGATGATGAAACGTGATCAGGTTGCTCGATCGGGCAGGCATGACCCCCGCGCGAGAGTGGCGGAACTGGCAGACGCGCAGGACTTAGGATCCTGTCCCGCAAGGGGTGAGGGTTCGAATCCCTCCTCTCGCACTTCCCCGTCAGAGGCCGTCAGACTGCGACAAAACCACGCAAGCTACAAGGGGAAACCCTCGCCAACCCCGGTTGATCCGATCCCATCATCGCGTCAGTACCCGAAAGAATCCGGCTCAATCCGTCCCCTGACTGCTACCCGAAATGCCACCCGCCTGCTACCCGATGACCCCGGCCTTGCCGCCGTGGCGGATGCATGGCCCGACCTGCCCGAGGCCCTGAAGGCTTGCATCCTGGCCATGGTTAGAGCGGTTCCTGGAAAGAACGACACGTCAGGGTATGGCAGTACGGCTGACTGCCATGAATAGAAGGGGGGCCTGTGCGTTCAGGCATCACGACCCCACCTGGCCCATTCAGGAGGGGGGGAGAATTCCTGACCCTTTACTTCACAAATCCCGTATCTTAGCAATAGAGCTTCACCCGCCGAGTAAAGTGCATGGATTGAATATCCCCGCTGTTCAGTTGCGGACGTGTACGGGTACGTACTAGAGTTCATAGTTGCGGCTTGACAATTGCCCTTTTTCCGGCTAGCAGTCTCGGCCTCGTGAGATGGATGTCGATCGCCCGGTGAGGATTGATTGAATGATTTCGACCCAGAAGCGCCCAACTTGGCAATTTCTTAATCATTCAACTGGAGGCCGGGTTTTCATCACCCCTTCGGAAGGCGAGGCCTTCGGTTTGTCGGTTGACAACGTTGTCGCCGCCTGCCGGTCCCAAGAGAAGATCGGTGAATTTACTGAACAAGTCCGCGATCTTCTCGACAGGATGGACAAGTGGTTACGTGAGCGCGCCTCAGAGATTCACAGGGCTTACTTCGGATTGGAACCAGACGGGGCTGTGGTAGCCGTGGTTCGCCGAGACAAAAAGTTTAACCCAGACTTTGAGACGGCCCTGTCGGAGCTTGACTTGAGCATTGCCGAAGATCCTGCATTCAGCCTCATGACGCTTCGAGTTTTCGCTCTCCCCTTCTGCCCGGATGAAACAGTAGCCTCTTTTGTCAAATACACCCACTCTTGGCCGGGACCGCACGCTCAGGAGTGAACCAATGACCGGATTTCATAGATGTCGTCCGAAGCTGAACACATCGCCATAGCAAACCGCAACCAAGCTGTCCTGGAATACCTGCTCCATGACCCCGCAACCTGTGCCGAGTGGGTCGCGGTTGTGGCTTTCTACAAAGCCCTTCATGTCGTTGAAGCTATCTTTTCACGTGATTCAACAATCGGCCATATCCACAATCATCACACGCGTCTGGACAAACTGAAGCGAGAGAAAC
>JBAUOX010000212.1:0-1718 GCA_049579985.1 Isosphaeraceae bacterium
GGGTCCGCACCCACATCACCGCGCTGGCTGGGACGCACCTGGACCCGGACATCGTGGCGATCCTGTACCCGACACTCGGGTCCGACGGCAAACCGTCGCCGATCATCCCGTCCCGTCGAGACTCGGATCTTGGCCGACAGCCTGGCCCCGAAGGCACTTGCTATCGTGAGAGTGTCCATGCAATGCGTGGTCGAACTCGTGGGGAGCCCGGAGTGTAGGCCCGCATTGCGGCCTCTTCTCCGTCCTCACCGGCATGGGATACCGAGGCGGACGCCATCGCACTCAAGCGGCGGCGTGCCGGGCATCACGACGCCATCCGCCTGATCAGGTCGACCAGGCCGCCGAGGTCCGACGGCTTGATCAGGTGGTGCGCGAACCCTGCCTCCTTGCTCGCCCGCGCGTCCTGATCCGTCCCGTAGCCGCTGAGGGCGATCCCCTTCAGCCCCAAGTGGTCCCGGCCGTGGCGCATGATGTCCAGCCCGCTGCCGTCGGGCAGGCCGATGTCGCTGACCAGCAGATCGAACCGCTCGCTGTCCAGCGCCGCAACGGCCGACTTGACGCTCACCGCCGTCCGCACGTCGAAGTCTGATGACCGTAGCAGCCTGGCGATCGTCGACAGCGTTTCGGCGTTGTCATCGACCAGCAGGACCTTGTGAAGCCCCCCCTCCGCCCCCGCTGCCGGATCTGGTGGCTGGTCCTGATCCTTCAGCGCGGCGATCGTCTTCAGTTCCACCCTGAAGACGGAGCCGGCAGACCGACCTCCGCTGGTGGCCGTCAGCGTCCCGCCGTGCAATTCCACCAGCATCTTGGCGATCGCCAGGCCCAGGCCCAGGCCGCCGTGCTGTCGCGTGACGGACCGATCCCCCTGCTCGAAGGCGTCGAAGATCCGCGGCAGGGCCTCCGGCTCGATGCCGATCCCCGTGTCGGCCACCTCGATCGCCATCCGTCCCGCACCGACGTCCGCCGAGCGGAAGCTGAGGCGGCCCTCGGCGGGCGTGAACTTCGTGGCGTTCTTGATCAGGTTCCAGAAGATCTGCTGCATGCGGGCGGGATCGGCCCAGAGGTGATGGTCCTCGGCCCTCAGCGCCAGCGAAACCTCCAACTTCTTGGCCTCGATCTCGCTCTGGCAGATCTCCAGGGCGGCCCGTAGCGAGGTGTGAATGTTCAGGACCTCCCGGTGCAACTCGAGCTTGCCCGATCCGATCCGCGTCACGTCCAGCAGGTCGTCGATCAGCTTGGACTCCAGCTCGACGTTCTTGCGGATCGAGAGGATCTGCCGGCGCAACTCCGCGACGGCCAGGTTCGGCATCATCTCGACGTAGGCGATGGTCGCCAGCACGGGCGTCAGAGGGGTGCGCAGCTCGTGGCTCAGGGTGGCGAGGAACCGGTCCTTTGCCCTACCGGCCGCCTCTTTCGCCTCGTTGGCGTGCCTCACCTCCTCCTCGGCCCGCTTCCGCGCGGTGATGTCGCGGATGTTGCACTGGATGACCATCTGGTCGTTGACGCGATAAACGTTGCTGACGAACTCCACTTCCACGTGCCGTCCATCCTTGGTTTCGAGCGGCAGATCCTCGTACCGGACATACCCCTTCTCTTGCAATTCTCGAAACGAGGCCTTGCTCGTGTCGATGTTCCCGAGCAGGCCGATATCCCAGGGGTACTTGCCCAACAATTCGGCGCACGAATAGCCCAACAAGTCCAGCAGGAACGGGTTCGCG
>JBAUOX010000213.1:0-5392 GCA_049579985.1 Isosphaeraceae bacterium
ATTGCCGGGTCGCGGTGCAGCCCCAACCGGCTTTCCACGACCTTGAGCCCGCCTTTGTACCCCAGCGAGGCCAGAACGAACCGCAGGTCGATGTGGGACTGATCGAGCCGGGCCTGGGGAAAGTGGGCACGCAGAAAGGGCACGTCGAACTGGCTGCCGTTGAAGCTGACCAGGAGCGGAAACTGTGCGATGTAGGCCGGGAACTGCTCGAGGTTGATGCCCTTGATGAACAGAGCGAGCTCGCCGTTGCCCAGGGCACCGATCACCGTGACATCGTCGTAATCGCCGGACAGACCCGTCGTTTCGATGTCGAGGAACAAGGCCCGGTCGGCGAACTCCGAGTACAACCGCCAGGCCTCCCTGGCCGGCAAGTGCGGTTTGAAGAACCCGGCGTCTCCGCTGGCGAGGGCGTCGAGGGAATGACGAACCAATTCCACCGCGGACTGATGGTTCCGTCCCCGGAGCCGGCCGTCCTGGGCAGTCGTCAGAAACTGGTCCCAGTCGAGAATCCCTTGATCCCAGAGTGCCCGCTCCCGCTGCGGGCCCACGCCGGGTAGATGAATAAATGTGTTCCGTAGCATGAAAATCACCGCTGAAGCACGCCCCAGTCGACCCAGATCATCGGGGCATCCTACTCCCTGGGAGGTGGAGAGACCAGCCCAACCGGCCAGCCGATGGGCGCTCTTTGCTGTGCTTCCCGCGACCTTGCAGGCAGCACGGAAACCGCTCACGTTAGGCATCTCAGATACGTCGGTAACGCGGGATCAGCGGTCGGGGCTTTGTTCCGCGCGACCAACTGGTCAGCGAGGGCCCAATTCGCTTGCCGGCCCATCGACCCCATAGCAGCCCCGCGAAATCCCAGCCAACGACGGCGAAAGCGGCCACCCACGTTGCCCGAGTGCCAGAGAGCGGGTGGCATCTTTCGCTACTTCAGACTTCCCCAGGCTGCTCCGCCTCGAGCGGCAATTCAACTGGGGATGACGCCGCCGTGGGTTCTGACGAAGGTGCACCGCCAGTCTGCGACGCCGTCAGCAGGTCAAGGTAGTGTGTGAGCCGCTTGAACGCTTCATCCGGGGTCACGTGATTCTCCGGGGCATCGCGGCGACCGTGAGCGACCCAGTTGCGGAACTTTCGCACCTGGTTTACTCGCCCTGTTAAATCAACGTCTATATTCCGATATGCCGAGGTAACCTTGGCAAAACTCCCGCTCGCTATCGCCTCTTTCAATTCTTCAATCGCCTGCTTCATTGCCACATGGGTAATCATCGCCGTTTCCCGATCAATGTCCGCACCGGCACAGGCACGGACCGTGGCTTCAAAGACTGAAAACAGCACGAGCACGGCGAGGTCGTCGAGATCATCCAAGATCGTCTGTGACATATCATGGAACTCTGCGGCGCTGCGGTCTCTCAGGCGGTTGCTGCTGTTCAGAGCGCCCTCCCATTCCGGTCTGTCACACCTTCCGGCTAGATGCCTCATGTCGTAGGCGAGCGTTCTGACTGCCTTGTACCACTCACTTCCAGGCATCTTCGAGCGACCGGATCACGACCAGAGGTCCTGAAGGATGGTTTCGAGTTGGGCCTGGTCGAACACAACCACTTGGGAGCTTTCGTTGACTGCGTACCAGTGTTGCTCTCCGCTTGAGATGTCACGGAGCAGTAAGTATTTCCGTTCCCCGTTGGTTATGTCGACACGTCCCGCGGCTGGGCCGTCCTTTCCTTGAACTGCCAGCAAAGACTTGAACGCCTGGGCCGGGAGGGGGCCGATTGCAAACCGCCCTACGGGCACTATATCAACCTCGTCAGTACCCAATCGAATCTTCAGCGCCGGGGCGTCGTAGATACCGAGACGGTCCTCGACTCTCTCAACGTCGTACCGCATGGTTTCCAGCAGGTTCTCGGAGTCGGCGGCCCGTAACCAGTCCTCGATCTGTTCAAGCAACCCTTGCACTGCCTTCAGCCACTCACAGCGGTTCCGATTCCGCTCCCGGATGTCAGTCACCCCGGCCTTCCGCCTCAGAAAATCCTGGAAGCTGGTCGTCATGGTCTTCGCTCCTCGAACGCTGTGATGCGGCCACGCTGGCGCCAGTTTTCAGAATACCCCGGCCCACTGCCCCACGTCACCCTCATCGATTGCGGACTGCCGCTCTCTAGAAAATGCGGAACGGGGAATGGGGAGGAGAAATGGCAGATGACAAATGGCGGGCGGCAGATGACAAACGCCGCGGCGGAAGCGGGTGGTCCCTTTCGCTCGAAGGGAGCCTGTCCCCAGTCTCTTGATTCTGGTTGCCGCTGATGAACAGAACGACCTGCCGGTGATCGATGGCTGAGAGGTCCCCTGATCAGCTCTGGCCAACGGATCCGCGTGCCGTTCTCATGGATCGAGAACACACCACGGGCAACCTCATGAGTGACTCGTGTTCGACTTTCTGGATCTGATCCTCTCCAGAATGAGCCAGACTCTGGAGCAACCGCATTGGACCGATTATGATAGCGCCTGCTTGGATCATGGTGTTCGTGCATCTTTGTTGGCCTTCTAATGGAGCGGGGATTGCGCCACGCCGTATTTCCCTTGCTGGCGGCGGTCGTCGGCCCCCCGTGATGAGTTCGTTCACCACTGCACCAGTGCTGCACCAGAGCCCCTTCCTCTACGCAGGGCCTGCACCAGCCATGAGAGCAAGAAATCGGTGCCATTTTCGAGGAATGTACCCGTCATGAGCACATTCACAGGCCAGATCGATAGGGGCCTCGCGACCCGTTTTGGCCACGAGACGGTAGCGATCGGAGAGCATGGCGAATACCGGACCGATGCCGGAGTCACGGTCGATATCAAGGCGATCTTGTCGGTCGCTGTCGCAGGGACACTCTCCTATCCTCCGGACCTTCCGTTCGCCGAGTGGGGTCCCGGTCCACATGACACGAGGATCGAGGTCGCCAACGAAACGACACTATCGGCTGGGAAGCGCTTGATTGAGGCGGGGTGCAGTCCCGTGCTCCTCAATTTCGCCTCGGCGAAGAGTCCCGGCGGCGGGTTTCTCAACGGAGCACTTGCCCAAGAGGAGTATCTCGCGCGGTCCTCGTGTTTGTACCAATGCATTCGCTCGAATCCGATGTACGCGTTCCACCGCGCGAACAACGACCCACTCTACACCGACTATGCGATCTACTCCCCGGGTGTCCCCGTCATTCGCGACGATAACGGCGCTCTATTGGATCATCCGTACGCTGTCTCCATCATCACTTGCCCCGCGGCGAACGCAAGCCGTTTGGAGCCGGGCAGACGTGCTGAGATAGGGCCCGCGATGTGGCGGCGGGTCCTCAAGGTGCTCTCTCTGGGCATCGCTCACGGCCATCATGGCATCGTTCTGGGAGCGTGGGGTTGCGGTGCCTTTGGAAACGATGGACAGGAGATCGCTCATCTGTTTTACAAGGCACTTTCCGAAAACTTCAAGGGCGCCTATCGGCGGGTCCTCTTCGCCATCGTCGACTGGTTGCCAGAGCGACGATTCATCGGGCCGTTCGAAGCGCAATTCAGGCTGCAGGCCTGATCGGCTGCCCCTCCGAACTCAGACCGGTCGCTCCCTGTCATTTTCGCGCAAGGCAGCAGGACTGAAGAGTGATTGGGAATCTCGGGAAACTCGCGAAGAAGTTGCCCTACCACGGCTCCGGACTGCTCTTCGCCTCGAACGGGAGCGGCAGTTGGAGAGTCTTGCTCTTTCAGCGCGCAATCAGACCGCGTCGGGGAGTGTGGAGCATCGTCGGGGGTCGATGCAAGCCGGGAGAAACCTACATTCAAGCAGCGGTTCGCGGAGCGTCCGAAGAGATCTGTGGGCGTCTGCCCATGCTGGAACGGTTTCACGGTGTTCTGCCGGAAGGCTTTGTGATCGAGCAGGCAAAGGAGCACATTCAGTACGGTATTCCCTTTGTCTTTGGCTGGCGAACCTCCTTGATTGAATTAACCCGGGAAATCCCGACGGATCATCTCGAACTGAACTGGGAGAACCATGCCGCGCGCTGGTTCGGCGTGCGGGAACTACCGCGGGAGACACACTTCGGGGTGCTGTGTTCGCTCCGGCATTTTGGCTTGAGCCAGCGGAACGGGGGAATACCGTAGTCGTAACGCTTCAGCCGTTCTCGAGGAATGGGTTCAGGGGCGTCTTGGCCACGCCGTAAGCAAGGCGGAAGTTTTGATTCCACGCACTCCCCGGTGGTATGCGCTAGACTTCGCGTCAGGAATGGGGCGCAAGAGGACCGCTTCTCAAACCAGAGACCGTTGAGAATTGCCACCGGGAAGTGCAAGCTGACATCCCAGAGTCTTTACTTGCTTCAAGCAAAGGTGCGTGGCCGAAACTCCGTGCCCCAAGCTGATCTCTGGTCAGTTGGACGTGGAGCACATGGACATTGACGTGGGTGAGCCCGTCTTGACCTCGGCTTGACCCGAAACGAACTTCGGAAGGAAAGCGAGTGTCTTGGGTGAAGACGAACGCGGGGGAATATTGCTTCGCGGTTGAGGATCGCGATGGTGAGGCTTTCGAGATCGAGATCCTCCCGTCCGATGACAGAGCCCGTGAGCACCTCCAGAGCGTCTGGCAGCGACTGGCGACATGCGCAGAGTGGTACTACAAGAAGGAAAATCCTCCTCCACCGGGATGGGTGGCCTGGAGGCCCTGGAAATGGTGCGACGACAAGCGAGAGGCCTATGAACCCCGGCAAAAGTTCGTCGCCTGGTGCGGGTCGAGCTTGGCTGGGATTCTCAACGTCTGGCCGCGATTTCCTTCTGTCTTTGAAGAGGGTCGACATACCCTCTATATCGAGCACGTCGCAGCCTCTCCCGGAAACGTCAAGACGGAACTCTGGGATCGTCGATATACTGGGATCGGCCAGGCCCTTCTCGCCTTTGCGGTCAAGCTGAGCCACGACGGAGGGCTGGAAGGCCGACTGTCGTCGCACGTGGCCGACGCCGTCGCCCTCGGCTTCTACCGGCATCTTGACCAGAAATTGAGCGGTGGACTCTTCCACCCTGAACGGAACGGAGTGACGGGACCAACTCCGCACGGGGCGCGTGACGATCCCACCATGACGTATCTGGAAACGACTCAAGCGGGCGCGATGCAGTTGTTGGGGGTGTACCGTGTCTGAGCCAAGACCAGTGATCTTCAAGCCTCGTTGGCCGGTCACCCTGGACCTCGCCGCCGAAGCCTCGTTGGCCGAGTCTCCCTTCACGGGAGGCCTCCCAACGGAACCCCCGCGCATCGATACCCGGATTATCCCGCGCGATGGTTGGTACAGGTTGTCTATGCGGTCTCTGAGTGAGATCACTGACCTGACTCAGAAATTGGCCGACTATTCCGGATATGATGTCATCTACGGGCCAAACCCCGATTTCTCCGACC
>JBAUOX010000214.1:0-2641 GCA_049579985.1 Isosphaeraceae bacterium
TCTCCGAGATCCGTCACCGTCAGGGAACCGATCACCCGCTGGTGCAGATCACCTGTTCAGGCTCGGTCGTCCGCGGCCGCTTGACACGAAGCGACACTGATCGCCCGCCTCGCTCCAACCAGAGTTCCCCCTACGGCCTCCTGGTCCTGGAGCAACCCGGCCTTGTTCCCGGCCCCTTGACATTCGTCCAGATCGCCAACATCCCCGAGGACGGCCTCAAAGAGGACGCAGCCTGGGAAGAATCCAAGGTCAAGGTCACACAGCTCGTCGGCGCTGGACGACGTTGAGCTCGCGAATGGCATAGCCCCTGTTGGACCCTCCGAGGCGCTCCGGCCTGACCGAAGCGCCTCGCTTCATGTCGAACCGAAGAGACAAACCGGATTCCGGAGCGCGAGGGGGGACCGCCCGAAGGGTGGTCCGCCCAGCCAGGATGATCGAATGGCTGGCCGGAAGGTCAGACCCCACCGGCTCTGCCATGATGGGTTCGGCCTCTCTCCCCACCGGCTCTCCCCACTTTTCGGCCGGGAAGCCCCTGCCTTCAGGCATGGGGATGAACGACCGAAAAGTGGTGATATACGCCCGGCGGGCCAGGCCTGGGGAAACGTCTCCCGCGGGGGGGAAACCCATCGACGTGGCCAGTTGCGTGATCTGATCGTCGTTCGTCCCGAGCACCCGTGCCAGGATCGACGGCTGGACGAGCTGCCAGTGCGCCGGACGACGGCCTGATGCCGGCCGGGAAAGTGGTCGAAAGCGACCGGCTGCGGGGCGGACCCCACCGGAAGGTCCCGCTCCTGGGGCTCCGCCTCCCATCCCCACAGCCAGACTCCCAAAAGCTCACCTACGGGAAAACCTTAGTGAGGTTAGGGAAATACCTGAGTAGAGTAAAAAAAAACCCCTGTCACTGCTATACTAGCGACCATTGCCGAACTGGTCTGCCAAGGTGCAAGGAGACGACGGGTTCATCTCGACCTGTGTGTCGAACACCGACCCGTTCGCTCCTTGAGGACGAGCCGCATGACGGAGTGGGGCTCGCAGAACGGTGTCCATCCATGCATGACCGACAATCGCCCGGCGAAGCCGCCGAGCCGAATCCCAGCCATCGGTTTCAAGAGTTCATTGTGCCGGCGATATCCCCGGCTCCACCGCGGCTGAAGTGGTACGCCATCTCCATCGGCGCCGTCGTGGCGGCCTTGCTTTTCAGCGTGGGCCTCGGCGATTGGATCAAGCCGAACTTCTTCCCGCCTTTCCTCGTCGCTGTTCTCTTCTGCTCCCGATATGGCGGCAGGGGACCCGGCCTGACCGCGACCGTCCTATCCACCGCGGCCTGCTTCGCTTTGCTCGCCCGGGCGGCGAGCCTCGGCGTGGATCCGACCACAATTGCCGTGCGACTGACGATGTTCACCTCGGTCCAGGTCCTCATTGTCTACCTCATGGTGGGACGGACGAGAACCGAGCAGGCCCTTCGCGAGAGCGAGGCGAGCCACCGGGCCATGTTCGAGCTCGCGGGCGTCGGCTGGGTCCAGATCGATCCAAGAACTGGTCGATTTCTTCGGGTCAATCGCCGGATGTGCGAGATCACCGGCTACGACCGTGGGGAGCTGCTGGCACTGACCGTCAAAGACATCACCTATCCCGAGGACATAACGCGGGATTGGCAACAGGCCCGCCTCCTCGTTCGCGGCGAGATCCAGGAACTCGTGACCGAGAAACGGCTCGTGGGAAAAAGCCAACGGTTCGTCTGGGTCCAGTGCAACGCAACGCTCATACGCGACACCAGCGGCCGGCCGTTGCGGGTGGTGGGCGTCATCCAGGATGTCAACGCCCGCAAGCTGGCGGAGGAGGAGCGCGAGCGGCAGTTCGTGCGGCAGAGACTTCTGGCAGAGGCAATCGGCCATCTCCTGATCAGCGAGCCCAAACAGATGGTCAACGGCCTGTTCGAGCGCGTGTCGGACTCGCTGGGGCTCTCGGGCTATCTCAATTACATGGTGGACGAGCCGGGAAAGTCGTTGCTTCTGCACTCGTATTCGGGAATCCCCGATCAGGCCGCGCGCGCGATCACGCACCTCCAGTTCAACCAAGGCGTCAGCGGCACGGTGGCCGCGTCCCGTCGCCCTATCGTCGCCGCGGACATCCAGAATTCGGAGGACCCGAAGGTCCAGCTCGTCAAAGGCCTTGGCGCTCAAGCCTACTTCTGCAACCCGCTTCTGGCCGGCGACCGGTTGCTGGGGACACTTTCGTTCACCCTGAGCGACCGCGAGCACTTCGACGAACACGAGCTGGATTTCCTGAGAACCGTCAGCCATTACGTCGCCCTGGCGAAGGAGCGGGAGAGGCTTCTGAATGAAGCGAGGGAACGGGCCGCACGCCTGGAGGAAAGTGAGGAACGATTCCGCCAGCTCGCCGACAATATCGAGGACGCCTTCTGGATGCATGATGTCGCCTCCGGCCGCCGCATCTACGTCAGTCCGGCGTTCGAGAGGCTGTTCGGATGGTCTCCCGACCTGTCGCAATCCGCAATGGACGAGGTGCACGACGCGATCCATCCCGCCGACCGGCAGCGGGTGCGGACCGCGTTCCGAGAAAAAGCTGCGGAAGGGTTGTACGACGAGGAGTACCGGGTCATCCGGCCTGACGGGACGGT
>JBAUOX010000215.1:0-6216 GCA_049579985.1 Isosphaeraceae bacterium
TTATGCGACCGTGTTCTACGAGAAAGGCCAAGCACACGCCCGATTCCCTGAAATCGGCCGTAGCCGCCCGGAGATCGCTCCAGACCTCCGCAGCACTCTCGTCAAGCCTTACGTGATTTTCTATCGCCTTGATGGTGACGTAGTGCAGATTCTCCGAATCCTGCATGGCAAGCGTGACCTGCGGAGTATCATGCAGGCGGAATCCGAAGAGTGATTCTGGCTCCCCTCCTTCCGGGCGGTCTCAATTCTCAATTTCGGGGACACTATACTTAATTCTTCAGAGTTAGGTATGGTGTCTCCGGAACTCGCGTTTCGGGAACTGGCGGTGCAGATCAGGTTGTTCGCTTCCTTCGTCTGCCCTCGTAGATGTTGCAGACGGAGATTTTCCCATCGGCCAGAATCGGAACCAAGATGCGTTGGTAATGTGGTCCCTCGAAACGGTCGAGTCGATCAAACTGTGCGTCCAGCTTCGAGGCTGACAACACCTTGACCGGGATAGACTTTGCTTTGAGCGTCCAATGAAACACCAGAAAGCCATCTCGCTCTTCAACGATCCCTGTCACGGCTCCCTCGTGCCACTGTCCATCTAGCCCTTCAAGCTGGGATGCGTTTGCGCTGTCAGGTGTCAAAGTTCCGTAAACAGCGAGGCGCTGGGATGGCCAGCCAAAAAGGATGTCGAACACATCCTCGATCACCCTTGCGGTCACTTCGGAAACCAGGCGATCTCTCTCGGACTTGGCCAGGTCTGGTCCCTGGGGCGTTTTCTCGGAGTGGGCAATGTTGCTACGGACAACGTAAATCAATTGTGCGATCTTCTTCAAAAGTGCCTCTTTCAGCGAGAGATCACCTGGCGCTTTCGAGAATCGGGCGAATGCGTTGGCGAGTTGGCGATGCTCGTCGGAAGCCTTCTTCCGCACATCCTCAATGATGTTGAATGGGTCGTACCGTAGCCTCAGAAGTGTGTCGTGATTCATTATGTGCGGGGTGAATTCAGCGAAACGTCGCACGCTTTCTTTTCCGCAGAATTCTGATGTTTGCTGATCGCTCAGGCCGTGAAGCAGGAATTCTCGAAACGATTGCGTGTCCGACCGTTCCCCTTTGGCGTCATTTTCTTGCTCCGTGGCATTCAGTTGCCCATTGCGACGGCGATACTGAAAAAAGGCGTTCCAGGTCTTGTTCAGAGCCTTACATAGTTCTTCGCAGCGACCTATCGCCTCGTCGCTGGACCTGGATGCGTTGATGAAGGCAAGAGTATCATTCAGGAAGTGGCGAGACTCTTGTTGCCACCAAGAGCTTTGATCGCTCATTGTGAATCCTCCCGCATCACGACGGGGTGAAGTATGGCCTCGAAGATGTGCAGACGCTTGAAGTAGGGGTCTAGCCCTCGAGAAACTCCGGAAAAGCTGCCCTAAACCGTTTGTCCACTTGAGGGTTACGCCTGAGGAAGATGTTCACGGCAGTGGTCGGGAGACCCTCCGCCGAACGGGCCGGTGACGGGCGCATCGCCCGGTCGCAGTCTAGGTTCACTGTGAGGTCAGCCGCCGCGAGCATGGGTAGGGAATGATATCAAACAAGTCCCCGGCGCGGTGGCGCGCCTGGATACCCTGCCAGTACTGGGCGTTCAGGAGGTCGCCGTGGGCTTTCAGGAACGTATCGCGAAGCTCTCCGCCCAGGCCCATGAAGTTGATGAATTCTTCCGGGAAGATGTCGCTCGGGCCCACGTAGAACCAGGGCTCGGCGCCGCACTCGTCGGAGTCGTCGGCAGCCGCCGGCAATTCGCGGAACTGGCAATCCGTGACCAGGCAGAGCTCGTCGTAATCGTAGAAGACCACGCGGCCGTGGCGGGTGACGCCGAAGTTCTTCAGAAGCATGTCGCCGGGGAAGATGTTGGTTGCAGCCAGGTCCCTGACCGCCTGGCCATAGTCGAGAATCGCCTTGCAAGCGTCCGACAGCTTGGCTTCCCGGATGTACAGGTTCAGGGGCGTCATTCGCCGCTCGACGTAGACGTGCTTGATTTCGACGATCCGCGAACCGATGGTCACCGTCTCGGCCGCCTCGCCGGCCAGCTCGCTTAACAGATCCGCAGAGAACCGGTCGCGAGCGAATGCCAGGTGCTCAAACTCCTGGACGTCTGCCAGCCGACCGGCGCGGTCGTGTTTGAAGACGAGCTGGTAGCGCTCCATCACGTCCCGGCGGGAGGAGGTTTTCGGATAGGCGAAGCGGTCGCGGATGACCTTGAAGACGACGTCGAATGAGGGCAGTGTGAAGACACACATCACCATGCCCCGGTCGCCGGGGGCGATCTCCAACGTATCGGTGGACCTGTCGATGTGCCGCATCAGATCGCGGTAGAGCTCGGTCTTGCCGTGCTTGTTGTAGCCGATCGCGATGTAGAGCTCGGCGATCGGCTTGCGCGGCATGAACGACTTGAGGAACATGACCAGATCGCGCGGGCGATGGACCTCGACATGGAAATACGATCGGGTGAAGCTGAAGATGATGCTCACCTCGTCGGCCGACAGCAGGACCGCATCGACGACGATGCCGGCGGCCTGGTGGTGCAGCGCCAGGGTCAGTGGCATGATCTGATCGCCGTTCCTGATCCTGCCCACCAGGTAAGCGCCCTGGTTGCGGTAGAAGACGGCCGGAATCATGTCGATGGCATCGATTGAGCTGGCGTTGCCCACGCCTTGGTGCTCGCGTTCGACGGCCCGAGCCACCCGGTGCGCATCGCGCTGGAGGTCTTCGAAAGGCGCTGCGAATTCACAGGCCGTGAGAACCCGGCTGATCAGCTCCGCCAGGGTCCCGGAGGCAGGATACGTCCGGAAAATCGGCGGGCCGGACGCCTCAGCCGGCGTGTCGAAGTCGGAGAAGAGGAACTCGATCCGGGGATCGACGCCGATGGTTGTAAAGATTCGCCGGCTGAACGAGTTGAAGAAGGTCTCGGCCAGCTCGATCTCCTGACAGCAGCCGATCAGATTGGCGTAGGCCGACTTCATCGTGGCCCAGAGCTTCTTGTCCTTCGACGAGAATTCCAGGAGCTGGCGGATCTCGGCCACGCCGCGGGCGATGACTCGGGGATAGAGCTCGAGCCGCTCGAGAGCATCTTGCTGCAAGCCATGCCAGTCGCGCTGCTCGAAGCGAACCTTGGCGCGGCGGGTGATAGCCTGGAATTCGCGCTCGTATTCCCCGAACGCCGCGTAGATCGCGGCGGCGCCTTGCCTGGCCAGGCGGTTGTGTGCCTTGGGGATCCACACGTGGTATGTCTCCCGCAATGCGGTCCTCGTAGGGCAGGATTCATCCTGCTGGAATCGGCACAATCGGCACGACCGGTTCCCGCCCCACGGTTGTGCTTAAGCCGAGGGCAGACCGATCCGGGGCCATTACATGCTGGCGATCACCGCGTCGCCGAACTCGCTGCACTTCACCTGCTTGGCTCCTTCCATGAGACGGGCGAAGTCGTAGGTGACGGTCTTGTTGCCGATGGCGCCGTCCATGCCCTTGATGATCAGGTCGGCGGCCTCGGTCCAGCCCAGGTAGCGAAGCAACATCTCGCCGGAGAGGATGACCGAGCCGGGGTTGACCTGGTCGAGATTGGCGTACTTGGGCGCGGTGCCGTGGGTCGCCTCGAAGACGGCGTGGCCTGTATCGTAGTTGATGTTGCCGCCCGGCGCGATGCCGATGCCGCCCACCTGGGCCGCCAGGGCGTCGGAGAGATAATCGCCGTTGAGGTTGGGCGTGGCAATCACGTCGAACTCGGCGGGACGCGTCAGCACCTGCTGCAGGGTGATATCGGCGATAGCGTCCTTGATCAGGACCTTCCCCGTCGCCTGAGCCGCCTTCTGCTCGGCGTTGGCCTCGCTTTCACCTTTCTGGGCCTTGGTCTTTTCCCACTGGTTCCAGGTGGTGGTCTGGCTGGCGAATTCGCGCTCGGCCAGGGCATAACCCCAGTTCCGGAAGGCCCCCTCGGTGAACTTCATAATGTTTCCCTTGTGCACCAGCGTCACGCTCTTGCGGTGGTTGGTGATGGCGTACTCGATCGCCGAGCGCACCAGCCGCTCTGTACCCTCGCGCGAGATCGGTTTGATGCCGATGGCGACGGTCTCCGGGAAGCGAATCCTTTGGTAGATATTGGGGAAGTTGTCTTTGAGGAAAGCGACAATCTTCTTCACGTCGGCGCTGCCGGACTCGAACTCGACGCCGGCGTAGACGTCTTCCGTGTTCTCCCGGAAGATGACCATGTCCACCAGTTCGGGGTGCTTGACGGGTGACGGAACGCCTTGAAACCAGCGGACCGGACGGAGGCAGACGTAGAGATCGAGCAGTTGCCGAAGCGCCACGTTGAGCGACCGGATGCCACCGCCGATGGGCGTTGTCAACGGCCCCTTGATGCCGACCAGGTAATCGCGGAAGGCCGTGACCGTCTCATCCGGCAGCCAGGTTGAGAAGTGCTTGTACGCCTTCTCGCCGGCGTAGACTTCCATCCACTTGATCTCGCGCTTGCCGCCATACGCCTTCTTCACCGCCGCGTCGAGGACGCGCACGCTGGCACGCCAGATATCCGGCCCCGTGCCGTCGCCTTCGATGAACGGGAGGATAGGATGGTCGGGCACGCTCAGCTTGCCGCCCTGGGTCGTGATCCGCGCACCGTTGGCGGGGGGTTCCGGCTTCGGACTGGCCATGAATGGATCTCCTGCTTGGTCTCGGAGCACCACGTTGATGCGTTCAAAGGTTCTTTCTTCCAGCCATCTTCCTGCCCTTCGGTGGGAGAGTCAACGATCACCCCCGGGAGATTCGCCGCCTGAGGTTCACCCGTGGCTCCCGGACACGGCGGTTTTTTTCACGCCTCCAGCGAGGAGAAGAGGGAACGGATCTCGTCAGGCAGTGGAGGGAGTCGCTGAACGCATCCTCGTCGCACGGGTTTCATCGTCATCGAAGAAGTCATCATGCCTCATTCTTCCGCTCCGGGACGGTGAGTGGAATCACGAAATTCCAGGGATGGATCTTCATGGGGAGAGGTTCCAGACCTCGACCAATCGCCAGCCCGTGGCCGTCTCGGCGACCGCTCCACCGATGTCCCATCCGACCTTGCAGGCCTTGGCGATCGTGGCGGGGACCGGGACGGAGATGTTCCGCCGACTGTCGGAGAGCAGCGGTTCCAGCCAGATCTGCCTTGGCTCAATCCGCTGGATCGTGAAATGACCTTCGATTCGCTTCCCGGAATCAATCGGAGCGTTCTCGGCGAGCCAGTCTTCCAACCGATCGAGGAGCTTCTGGGTGGCGGGCAGATCACGCGCGGTTTCGCCCAGCAGGTCTCCCAGCGATTCGTCGTCCTCGATGAGGCCTTTTTCGACCAGCCATTTGGAGAGCCTCTTGACGACCGTCCCCGCGGCTTTCATCGTCTCGTTCCCGGCGATCACCTTGTGGGGCATGAAGTAGTCGAGGAACTCGTAGAATCCGGAGGCCATCTCCTTGGCCCCGAACGTGCCGCAATAGGTGCCGTTTGCTTTGGTGATCGCGTTGTGTTCTTCCCCGGAGTGATCGGGCCAGTAGCTCTCCAGGTAGCTCCGGTAGAGGTCGATGGCGTCTTTATACTTGGTCAACGTCCTCGGGCTGAGCCTGGCTTTCTGGTCGGCCAGAAACTCCTCGAAGAGCTGGTCGATTGTCTTCTCTGGCTTGCGTTTTTTCATCGGATCCTCGGTTCGAAGAGATCGACTGTCCGATCATCCATCTTATCCGAAGCGACCGCGAAGACCACGCCCTTCGGCCATGAGTCGAGCCCAAACGGCCGCGCCGAGCGAATTCCGGTTGACGGACGATCTTCCGCTCTTCTCCGGGCTCGGCGGGGTCAGAGCCGGCCGCCGATTTTCGCGACGAACCCCGTCACCTACTCGGTACCCAGTGATAGAATCGAACAACGCGATGCCCTGTTTTGTCCTCTCAAGGAGAAGCATGGAGATTCAGCAATGTCGGCAACAATCACCGTCGAGGAAGCTCAGTCCAGACTCAAGGAGGTGATCGCCATGCTGGCCCCTGGCGAGGAAGTCGTCATCACGGACAACCGGCAGCCGGTGGCCAAACTCGTAGCTGAGCATCCGGCCCGGCCACCCCGCCCCGCCCCCGGTGCGGGGAAGGGTTCCATTCTCTACATGGCCCCCGACTTCGATGAGCCGATGGAAGAGTTCAAGGAGTACACTCAATGAAGCTCCTGCTCGA
>JBAUOX010000216.1:0-6261 GCA_049579985.1 Isosphaeraceae bacterium
CTCGAACCCCACGACCGTCGGCACGACCGGCGGGGGACTGTCGTCCGGCAAGGTCGCGGTCTCCAGCTTCAACGTCATGAAGAAGTCGGAGAAGTCGTCCCCGAAGCTGTTCGGTGCCTGTTGCACGGGCCAGCACTACGACAAGGCCCATGTCGTCTGTCGCAAGGCGGCCGGCACGGCCGGCAAGCAATCGACTTTCATCCAGTACGACTTCACGGATGTCATGGTGGAGTCGGTCCAGTGGTCGGGCTCCCATGGCGGCGACGACTGGCCGACCGAATCGGCGAGCTTCGCTTTCGGCAAGGTGAAGATCACCTACAACTCGCAGGATTCGGCCACCGGCGCCACGAAGAAGGCCGCCGAGGCCAGTTGGGACCTGACAGCCGCAGCGGTCATGTGAGGAGGCCGTTCTCTTCGGTCCCGGCAAGTCGATCAACACGACTCGACTTGCCGACGACCGATGGAGACGAATCCGGCATGGGGCGAGGAGGGCGGGGCAGGCGATGGCCCCGCATCCGATCGGAACGGATCGCCCCGGGCCGGATCACCGCCGGGGGTTTGCCGCCCCCGAGCTTGTGGGCGTCCGTTTTCTTTCTCATCCGAGGGCCGCGGCCCCACCGGGGGCCAGCCGGTGCGCGGCCCGCACTCGAGCCCGGAGTCGCGCGATGTCAGCCGGTGAGCTTTACAAGGCAGGGCGTCTGGGCGAGGCCATCGAGGCCCAGGTCCAGGAAGTGAAGGCCAGTCCGCTGGACCATTCGAAGCGGCTGTTCCTCTTCGAGCTCGTGGCGTTTTCCGGCGACCTGGACCGAGCCCGGCGGCAGCTCGACGTCCTCAAGTACGACGACAACGACCTCGAGCGGGCCGTGATGAACTACCGCAAGCTGCTGGACTCCGAGCAGGCCCGCCGCGATCTTTTCACCCGGGGAGTCGCTCCCGGGTTTTTCGGCGAGCCCTCGGAGCACCTGCGGTTGCGTCTGGAGGCAGTCAACCGCCTGCGTGAGAACGCCCCGGCGGAGGCCGCCGAGCTGCTTGCCCGCGCCGCGGAGGCGACTCCGCCGATTCGCGGTCAGCTCAACGGCAAGTCGTTCGAGCACTTGTGTGACGCCGATGACCTGTTCGGCGGCGTCCTCGAAGTGATGGCCCATGGCCGCTACTTCTGGGCCGGCCTCGAACAGGTCCGGCTGGTGGCGATGAACCCGCCGCGGTTTCCGCGCGACCTCCTCTACATCCCCGCCCACCTGGAACTGGCGACCGAGGCCGGCGAGGTCTTCGTGCCCGCTCTCTATCCGGGCTCGCATGAGCATGCCGATGACCAGGTCAAGCTGGGGCGCATGACCGACTGGAAAGACCTCGGGAGCGGGCTGACCCAGGGCTTGGGCTTGCACACCTACCTGATCGATGACGACGCAATCAGCCTGCTGGAATGGCGGGAATTCCGAGCGCCGGAGTGAGCCTTCCCATTTCGCAATGGCACCTCGAGGAGGGGCGGAAAGCAAGGAGCCGGATCTTCATGGCACGCCTGGATTCCCAGCTCTCACTTCATGCGTCGATCCTGGATCGGATCATTGATCCGGATTCCGATGGGACGGCTTCTCGTCCCGGTTGCACCGTGGAGCAGATGATCGACTCGGTGCGTCGCGATCTCGAAGACCTGCTCAACACCCACCGGACCGTGGCGGACATCCGCGCCGAGTTTCCCCAGGTCGACAACTCGATCATCACGTATGGGCTGCCCGATCTCTCTTCCTACCAATCCACGAAAGCCGACGTCCACCATCGAGCGGTGGAACGGATCGAGCAGGCCATCACCCGGTTCGAGCCCCGGCTCAGGGACGTCCATGCCACCGTGATCGAGGAGCCTGATAAAATGCAGTTCAATCTCAAGTTGGAGATTCATGCGACGCTTCACGTTGACCCATCCCCCGAGGTCTCGTTCGTGACGATTCTGAAGCTCTCCACGGGGGAAACCTCGATCCAGCAGACCGACACCTGAGATGAGCAGGACGCTGTACCACTATTACGAGCGAGAGCTGACGTTCATCCGTCAGCTTGCTCAGGAGTTTGCCAAGCAGTACCCGGGCGCGGCGGGGCGGCTGCGGCTGGAGGCGAACCGGAGCACCGACCCGCACGTCGAGCGGCTGATCGAAGCCTTCGCGCTGCTGGCGGGACGGGTCCAGCTCAAGCTGGACGACGAGTTCCCGGAGCTCACCGACTCCATGCTGGGGGTCCTTTACCCCCATTACCTGGCCCCGGTGCCGTCGATGGCCATCGTTCAGCTCGTGCTCGACCCCGCCCGGGCTCAGCTTCCCAAGGGATTCCTGATCGATCGATCGAGCCGGCTTCGCACCCAGCCAATCGACGACCTGCCGTGTAAGTTCCGCACGGGCTATCCCGTGATGCTCTGGCCAGTCCAGGTGGCGGCCGCCAGGTTCACGCGACCACCGTTTCCCGCCGGTGTGAAACCTCCTCACGGAACGGTCGCAGCGCTCAGGCTGCGGCTCGATTGCCTGGGCGGCCTGAATTTCTCCGACCTGACGCTCGATCGCCTTCGCTTCTACTTGAGCGGGGAAACCGAAACAACTGCGCATCTGTATGAGTTTATTTTCAATAATACGATCCAGGTCGTTCTGACGACGACGGACAATGCCGCCGGTGGAAATCCCGAACCAATCTTTCTCGATCCTCAGGCTTGCCTGGGCCAGGTCGGTTTTGAGCTCGCCGATGGTCTGATTCCCTATCCCAGCCAGTCGTTCCCGGGCTATCGCCTGCTGACCGAGTTTTTCGCTTTCCCGAGCAAGTTCCTGTTTCTCGATCTCAAGGAGTTGGGGAAGGCGTGTCGGGCCGGGTTCGCGAAACGACTTGAGGTCGTCCTGTTCATGAACCGCGGCTCGGAAAAGCTGGAACAAGACATCAACGTCAACACGTTCCAGCTCGGCTGTACACCTGCGATCAACCTGTTCGAGCAGACCGCCGAGCCGATCGCGCTGGACCAGTCCCGCCACGAGTATCGTGTCGTCCCGGATGTGGCGAACCGAAACGGAATGGAGGTCTACTCCGTCGACCAGGTCACCGGTGTCGACCCG
This sequence comes from Isosphaeraceae bacterium, assembly GCA_049579985.1. Classification (GTDB taxonomy): domain Bacteria; phylum Planctomycetota; class Planctomycetia; order Isosphaerales; family Isosphaeraceae; genus Aquisphaera. The sequence continues at coordinate 3,084 of JBAUOX010000216.1, forward strand.
ATTTCGGGCCGAACCACGGAGTATCAACCGTTCTATTCGTTTCGTCACGGTGCACGCTTCGAGGAACAGCAGACCTTCTGGTATGCCACGCGCCGCCCGTCGCTCCAGCCGACGGATCGGGGAACCGAGGTGCACCTGAGTCTCGTCGATCTCGGTTTCGATCCCCGGTTACCGGCCGAATCGACCCTGGTGGTGCGAACGACCTGCACCAACCGGGAGCTGCCCCTGATTCTTCAGAAGGCCGGCGAACGGCTTGCGTTCGAGCTCGAGGCCGCGGCGCCCCTGGCGCGCATCCGCTGCTTGCGATCTCCCTCGCCCCCTCTGCGGCCTCCGCTTCGCCGGGGACTCTACTGGAGGCTCCTGTCCCATCTCTGCCTCAACCACCTCTCGGTGTCCCACGGGGTGGAGGGACGAGATGCACTGCAGGAGATACTCCGGCTTTACGACTTCTCCGATCCGGAACTGGACAAGCGTGCCGCACTTGTCACCCAGCACCTGATTGATGGGATCACCTCGCTGACGAGCCGAGCGGTAGTCGCCAGGCCGCCGACCAGCGACGGCAGCTTCTGTCGCGGGACCGAAATCACCATCGAGTTCGACGAAGAGAAGTACATTGGTACGGGTACCTTCCTGTTTGCTTGTGCCCTGGAGCGATTTCTTGGTCTCTACACGTCGATCAACTCCTTCACCCAACTGGTCGCCACGACCACGAAAAGTGCGACCCCCTTCAGGACCTGGCGACCGAGGGCGGGAGAACACCCGCTGATCTGATTCTGGGAGAAATTGATGAGCACCCCCGCCGCGGAAGCCAATGTCGAGGAACCCCCTCGGGAGGCTGGTGGAGGAAGTTCCGTCGGGTCCGGGCCGTCTCGCAGGCTCTTGTCGCGACCGGGCCTCCTCGGCTCGGAGAAGGTGCCCGGACGTCCCTCCGGACTGGAGGATCGGCTTTTCGAGGAGCCTTTTTCCTTTGATTTCTTCCAGGCTGTGCGCATTCTCCAGCAAGTCGGTGGTCGCCGGCGGGTGGGTTACGCCGGCCCCCCCGAGGCTGAAGCCGTGAGGTTCCTGGCTCACCTATCCCTGAGCTTTCCCGCCAGCTCCATCCACGAACTCATCCCCGCCACCCCCGAGAGACCCGTTCCCCGCCTGGTTCAGGCCTTCATGGGGCTGACCGGCCCCAGCGGAGTTCTCCCACGGCATTACACCGATCTGCTCTATCGCCTGGAGAGGGACCGGAGAGAGAAGTACCCAGAGAAACATGCGCTCCGCGAATGGTTCGATCTGTTCAACCACCGTTTCGTATCGCTGTTCTACCGAGCCTGGGAGAAATACCGTTTCTTCGTCCCCTACGAGCGTGGGGAATCCGGCTTAACCGACCCCGATCTCTTCACCAGTTGCCTTTTCAGTCTGGTGGGTTTCGGCACGCCGTTCCTGAGGAATCGGCTTCGCGTCTCGGTCCGCGAGACCGCGGAAGACGGCGAATCCCAGGAGCGGGTCCTGGCGCGAATCGAGAATCTGACCTTGCTCCGGTACGGCGGGCTGCTGGCACATCAGGTGCGTTCGGCGGCCGGTTTACAAGCGATCCTCCAGGACTACTTCCAGTTCCCCGTCCGGGTTTGCCAGTACCAGGGCCAGTGGCTTCAGATCGAGCCTCGGAACCGGTCACGGCTTGAGGACAACGTCAACAATCAACTCGGTTTCACGACGGTCGTCGGCGAGCGCGTGTGGGACATCCAGAGCAAGTTCCGGCTCCGACTCGGCCCCCTCGATTATCACCAGTTTCTCGAGTTTCTTCCTGATCGCAGCCCGATTCCCCAGCGCAAGGCACTGTACCTTCTCATTCACCTGGTCAAGCTCTATGTTGGTATCACACTGGATTTCGATACTCAACTGGTCCTCGAGAAATCCGAGGTTCCCGAGTGTCAGCTCGAAGGAGAGACGGCTTTCGGAGCCAGGCTTGGCTGGAACACCTGGTTGCGCAGTCAAGAGTTCGATCACGACCCCGACGACGCCGTGTTCGAGGGGATGGAAGTCATCTTGATCACAAGCAACGATGGTCAATCAGTCAGTCAACAACCCCATAGCTAAAGCTAGGGGGTTGGACCAGTATTAAGCCACCGAAGCAAGCGATGGCTGTTCCGATCCCATGCGCCGATCGACTGCGGCGCTTGCCAAGCCATGCGGCCTGGCACGTGTTTCGGAGCGCCTCGCGGCGTCGGGCCCCCGAAGGGGTGGGCGGCTATTTTGGAACCGGGGCTCCTTCCCATGCGGAATGAATCCGAATTTACTGGCCACTGACCACTGGCCACTACCTGAAGGGGGCGGCCGTTCCTCCCCATGGCTGAAGCCAGGGGCTTCCCGGCCGAAAATTGGTCAACGAGTGCCGTGATCCGGGGCAGAGGAAGCGACGCGCGCGTCATCTCGCGAAGGACATGCGGTTTTGGAATTCCCATCACCGCCTGGTTCCTCTCGCGCACATGGTGGCGTGAGTTCGGCAACTTCGAGCTCGCTATCGGCTCGGCCACCAGTGTGTTGCCTGTCCTGGGAAGGACCACGAGGGGAGAGGACTTCCGATCGTAAGCTCAATGTGGATACAGTGAAGTTATCAGGAGTGCTCGCAAGCGGCGATATACGCTGACGTTCCGGCGGTCACATCGCAATATTTCGGCCAGAGGAGCGTGTGCTGAAATTCGCGTTTCTCATTATATTAATGATGTAACCAAAATGAGACTCACTGACGTTCTTCAAATCGTTTTCAAGGTGTTTTTTCGTCATCTGTTTCCAGCAAGGTCAGTATCGCCCAATTTCGGGAGATCGCACATGCAGCCGCAGCCGGATGAGCGTCTTGGTGGGCGGGACCTCGAGACTTGGGACGGAACTGCCCTCGGGTCCTCGTCCCCTGAGGGTTCGAAGATCAACGAGAGTACTTCGGGCTTGACCCCGCCATTCTCAACACCGACCCCGTCCGGGGATAGCCAGGAAAGTGAGGAATCGGACGAAAGTACGCCGCAGCCGACGAGCGAGAAGTCTGACGAGTGGGACATTGCTCCGCCCCCCATGATCGCGAAGGGGCAAGACCTCTTCGGCAAGTACCGGCTCCTCGAAAAAATCGGCGAGGGAGGCATGGGCGAAGTGTGGCTGGTTGACAACCTCCAGCTTGACAGGAAGAGCGCCTTGAAAC
>JBAUOX010000217.1:0-13143 GCA_049579985.1 Isosphaeraceae bacterium
TTACCACTTTACTGGAGGCCATCTCCGAAAACAGGCCCTGAAACTTGGGTTGGCCAAAGAGCTTGACCAGGTCGAGGAAGCCGTTTCGTCGGGACGTCACCCTGAGGATCCGGACATCATTTCTTGAGACGAGAATCAGTCGCGATGGGCCAGCCCTTCCATGAAACCGCGGTTCTCCTCATCGCCCACGGCAGCCGGCACCAGCCGGCCAATGACGACCTGCACGCGATGGCCGCGCGATTTTCCGCGCAGGGCGAGCATCCGATCGTCGAGGCCTGCTTCCTCGAGCTGGCCGAGCCCGACATTGCCACCGGGGGAAGCCGGTGCGCGGCCCGCGGTGCGACGCGTGTCTTGATGGTTCCTTACCTTCTCTCCGCCGGTGTCCACCTGCTCAGGGACCTGACGAGGGCCAGGGAGGAGCTGAGCCGGCGCCACCCCGGTGTCGAGTTCCGGCTCGGCCCTCCGCTGGGACCTCATCCCTTGCTCGACGCCTTGGTGGCTGCCCGGATCGGTGAGCTCGAGCGCGGCGAGGTGGCCCCCGTGGTTGTCTCAAGTGACGAGATCAACGAGCGTTACGCTCCGATCGGCGGTCAGCGATAAAGGACGTGTCGGTCGGATCATTCCTGAAGTCGCGGCCCGCCAGTCGCCATTGACACAAACTCAGCGAAGAACTAGCGTGCGTCATCCGATCTTCTCCGAAGAGGGAGATGCCTCGGATCAACCCCTCAAGTGCATTTCGCACTCGTACGCGTACATGCGTACTAGCCAGAGGCATCGAAGGAGTGATCGCCGATGAGCCTTTTCCATGAGCCTGCCAGTGTTCCCGCCCTCAATCTCAAGGCGCAGTACCAGTCGATCCGCGATGAGATCGAGCCGGTCGTCCACGAGATTCTCGAGAGCCAGATGTTCGTGCTCGGACCGGAAGTCACCAGGCTCGAGGCCGAGGTGGCCGACTATTGCGGCGCCGCAAGCGGTATCGGTTGTGCTTCGGGTTCAGACGCGCTCTTGCTGCCGCTTCTGGCCATCGACATCGGGCCGGGAGACGAGGTGATCACCACGCCTTACACCTTTTTCGCCACGGCAGGATCGATCTGGCGGACCGGTGCCAAGCCGGTTTTCGTCGATATCGAGCCCGACACCTTCAACATCGACCCCGCGCGAATCGAGGCGGCGATCACACCGCGAACCAGGGCGATCATTCCGGTGCATCTTTTCGGCCAGGTCGCCGAGATGGGTCCGATCCAGGAGATCGCCCGGCGGCATGGGCTGACGGTTCTGGAAGACGCCGCCCAGGCGATCGGGTCAGCCTATCATGGCACCCGGGCCGGGACGCTCGGCGACGTCGCCGCGTTCAGCTTCTATCCCTCCAAGAACCTGGGGGGCTTCGGCGACGGCGGCATGGTCACGACGAATCAACCTCAGCTCGCGCGGCGGATCACCCGACTTCGCGTCCACGGCATGGAGCCCAAGTACCATCACCACGAGGTCGGTTTCAATTCGCGGCTCGACGCGTTTCAGGCAGCCGTGCTCAGAGTCAAGCTGCGACACCTCGATGCCTGGACCAGCCTGCGCAGGGATGTTGCCGACCGCTACCGCAACCTGTTTGCTTCTCATGGTCTGGAGGAAATCGTCGGCCTGCCGATCGAGCGGCAGGGCAATTTCCACGTCTACAACCAGTTCGTCATCCGGGTTCCGGCCTTCCTCCGTGACTCGCTCCGGGACTACCTCACTGCGCGGAAGATCGGTTCCGAGATCTACTACCCGATCCCGCTCCACTTGCAGGTCTGCTTCGCCTCGCTGGGGCATAAACCCGGCGACTTCCCCCACTCCGAGGCGGCTGCCCGCGAAACCATCGCCCTGCCCATTTACCCGGAGTTGACCGACGCCGAGCAGCGCTACGTCGTGGGCTCGATCCGCCAGTTCATCGACGAATTCGCCTACCCGTCGCGAAAATCCGACCGGGCGGCGTGAACCGCCGAGAACGCTCGACAGAGTCTTCATGCTCAGTCTTCTGCTTCTGACGGAGCGTGCGCGGTCGGGAACCTGTAAGTCTGTTGCAGCAAGCTTAGACCCTGGCTGTGCATGCGGTTCAGGCTCCATTTCGAGCAGCCGATCAGGGCCGCTGTCTCTGCCTGAGTCTTGCCGTCGAGATAGATGTGGCGGAACGCCCGGGCTTGCAGACGGGGAAGCTGCCCGATCCAGTTCTCGAAGGTTTCGAGGGCTTCCAGCTCGGAACCGACCGGCCCATCGGGCTCGACGCCGATCAACCGGCCGCCGGTCTGGAAGCCCTTTGCCAGCCTGATCGCGACCAGCTCGGACTCGCTTCCGCCGGGCCGGACTCTGTTGATGATCTCACGGCGAAGATCGCACAGGGCACCCCAGATCCGGTGGCGAGCGAAGGTGGCGAAACCGACGCCTCGGGAGCTATCGAACGACTGGGCGGCTTCCACCAAGGCCAGAAAAGCCGCGGATTGAAGCTCGTCGCCAGCGGCTGGGAAGCTGGCCTTCATGCGTCTGGCCAGCGAGCGAGCCAGCGGCAGATAACGCGTTGCCAGCCCCTGCTGGTCATCGTCAAGCGGCGGCCTGGTGCGATTGGGATTGCACCGCTCGGGATACCGACGGTCGCCGCGCTCGGATCTCGAGTCGATCCGGTTACCGCTGTCGGGAGGACGATCGGGATGTGTGCGGGGGGAGAAGGACTGCCGGTCCGGCTGGATCGGTCGTTGGCTGCGCGCGGTTTTCTCGTCCACGGTCCACCTCGTAGGGCGGTATTGGAAGGTGCGGGCTCAAAAGATGCAGTTTCCATTGGCGACAGCGCCAACTCCAGGACCGATCGGGGTCCGGGCGATCCTCGGAGGCAGAGCCTTTGCCCTGCGGTAGTGGCGGCAAGATCGGGGCGGGAGATCGGCTGGCTAGGCGTACCAGCATTGCGTGCAATGCCGCCGCGAATCGGGAATACGCAAGTCCCTGGCTCGACCCGAGATCCAGAGAGACTGGGGTTCCGCCGGCGGGGCGAGTTCCGCACCGAGTTCGGCCATCAGCTCCCAGGCTGCGCGGCGGTTGGCACGCAACCGGGCGAGATGCTTCCGGCGCAACGTCTCCAAACGCTCGAGGCAGGCGTGGCCGAGCAAGCGATTGCAGCCCGCAGAGGCCAGGTAGGCACGAGTCCGAGCCATCTTCAACCGCAAGGCTCTCAGCTCGGCGAACTCTCGTTCATTGCTCGACCAGATCTGGACAAGTCGATCGGCGACGAGGAAGATCGGACGAAGTGAGGACTCCGGCTCTCGAGTGCGAGCCCGGTGAAGGTCAGAGGGGACGCAGGATACCGCATCACCGCCCCCAGGTGCTCGCCTGGCAGCTTGTCGGAGGAGTCCAGGATGGCGACTAGCAATTCGATCGACCATGACATTGGTCCTTTCCTGAGATCCGGATTCGCACAATCGGAGTGATTGAGTCGATTGCTCGCGATTGCCGGTCCGCTGGCCATGGAAGCGGGCCGGTGTACCAAGTACCAAAAGTTCCGCAGCGGCTTATCCCTTAAACGGGAAATAATCACGTTTAAGGGATTACGTTTGCTATTCTCTCCCGTCAATTTCAGTATGCTTGGCAGTTAGAAAGCTAAAGAGAAAAAACTAGGGAATATAGTCGCCAAATTTGGGATGAGGTTGTAGCATCTTTGTCTTCCTATTGCAAGGATGCGACAAATTGAGCCGTTTCTTTTCCCTTTTCCGGGATTTTTTCTTGGGACTGGAGGTGGAATGGGCCGGAAGGGCACGGGCGGACATCTCGAGAATCGACAAAGGTCATTTCTGAATTGCGAGTTAGAGAATGCAAACCAGGTTCGAGATCAGGATCTTGATCAACCATGGGTGGATGCGGTTCGCCAGCAATTGATCGCATGGTATGAAGAATCTCAACGGGACTTTCCTTGGAGGCGTGAGAACGATCCTTACCATATACTGGTCTCTGAGCTGATGTTGGTGCAGACGACGGTGGCGGCTGTCATCCCGTACTTCGAACGGTTTCTCCGCCGCTTCCCCGATGTGCAAACTCTCGCCAGCGCTCAAGAGGCAGATGTTCTGCGGGCGTGGGAAGGACTGGGGTATTATCGCCGGGCCAGGCAGCTTCAAGCAGCGGCACGCACGATTGTAGATCGACATGCAGGCGAGATGCCCCGAGAGCTGGCCGCTGTGCGGGCGTTGCCCGGCGTCGGTCGCTACGTCGCGGGTGCGATCTTGTCGTTTGCCTTCGATTTGCCTGCACCGATCGTGGAGGCGAACTCGCAAAGACTTCTGGCGCGGCTGCTGGCCTGGCGGGGAGACCTGAAGACGTCTGCGTCTCAGACCCGTCTCTGGGCTGCCGCCGAACGGCTCGTGCCGCCTCGGGGAGCCGGCAAGTTCAACCAGGCGCTCATGGACCTGGGCGCCCTGATTTGCACTCCGCGCTCGCCTGCCTGCCTGCTCTGTCCCCTGGCCTCGCTCTGTGCGGCCCGCCGACTCGGGATCCAGGATTCCGTCCCGGTCGTGACTCCGAGGCCGCGCCCGCTGGCGGTGACCGAGGCCTGTGCCTTGGTTGTGCGCGAGGGGACCGTGCTGGTCGTGCAGCGGAGCGACGGAGGCCTCTGGTCGAGATTCTGGGAGTTTCCCACGATCAACCTCGAGGGAGCCGATCCCGCCGGACGGTCCTTCGGTGCTGCTGTGAGCCTTTCGGAAGGCGTGGAGCGGTTGACCGGGATTCGCGTCCGGATCGGGCCCGAGATCAAGACGCTGACCTACGCGGTGACCCGGCACCGAGTCGTGCTGCGGGTACACCTCGCGCAGGCTTGTTCCGGCAGTTTGCAGCCGGGACCTGGCCTGGTCGACGCGCGGTGGGTCGCCACTTCGGAGCTGGCCGAGCTTCCCTTGGGCTCGGCGGCCCGGAGACTGGCGGCCTGGATCCACCAGCATTTTCAAGAACTGTCCGGACGCTGAAGCTCGCCCCTGCCCGCGTCTTGGCCTGCATGCGCTCACAGGCTTGATCTTGGCGATCAAGGTGTCTTGCAAGCCGGTGGCGCCAGGAACGTTATCAGTCCGGAAAATGACAGATCAAGCATGGCCGGTTTTGCAGTGGCGCGCGATCGCCCGAGCGGCCTTGCTTGGAGTCGAGGCATGCTCTAGAATACCTTGCGGACAACCTTTGGGCAGAGCCGGAAATCATGAAGTTGGGGAAGCTGGAGTCTCCGAGCTGTTCTTGATGTGCGTCGCGAAGATGATGGCATCGGTCGAAGCTTGCTGTTGCCGCGCGAATGGCATCTAAGCCCGTTAGCCCTGGCAAAACGCGTTCTCTTGGCCCGTCGCCCGGTCTCTTATAAAATGACGCGTCTCTGACGGCGCGGGCTCGTGGCATCGTTCTGGACTGTATCAGGACGATCTGGTTCCGCGTTTGGAGTGAAAGGGTGTTGCATGCCATCGAGTAAAGACATCACTGGGGGTGGCTCGGGGGGTGGAGGCAAGCGGAACGGCGGGGCGAGCATGTCCTCGGGAACATCGGGCGGCACCAAGAAAAACGCCTACTGCTCGTTCTGTCGCAAAAGCTTTCGTGACGTCGGCCCTCTGGTGGAAGGTCCCGGAGATGTCTACATCTGCGGCGAATGCATCGAGCTCTGCCAGTCGATCCTCGACCAGGAGCGGCGCCGCCGGGGTGTCCCCAAGACGCTCTTCACTGATATTCCGACTCCTCGCGAAATCAAGGACCAGCTCGACGCCTATGTCATCGGACAGGACCGGGCCAAGAAGGTTCTGGCCGTCGCCCTGCACAACCACTACAAACGGCTCGTTCACGGCGAGGAACCCGACCAGGAAGTGGAGCTCGACAAGTCAAACATCTTGCTGATCGGTCCAACCGGTTGCGGCAAGACCCTGCTGGCGCGGACCCTGGCGCGAATTCTCAACGTCCCCTTTGCGATCGGTGACGCCACGACCTTGACCGAGGCGGGCTATGTCGGCGAGGACGTCGAGAACATCCTGCTCAAGCTCCTGCACGCCGCGGATTTTGACCTGGAAGCCGCCCAGCGGGGCATCGTCTACATCGATGAGATCGACAAGATCGGCAAGACCACCCACAACGTCTCGATCACCCGCGACGTCTCGGGCGAGGGCGTTCAGCAGGCGCTTCTGAAGATGCTCGAGGGAACGGTCGCCAACGTTCCACCTCAGGGCGGACGCAAACATCCCGAGCAGCAGTACATCCAGATGGACACGAGCAACGTCCTGTTCATCTGCGGCGGGACCTTTGTCGGGCTCGAGCACATCATCGCCCGCCGGGTGGGCCGCAAGACCATCGGCTTTGGAAGCCAGTCCCAGGCCGAGCAGCACATGGAGCTCGGTGAGCTCTTGGGCAAGGTGACCTCCGACGACCTGCTCGAGTTCGGCTTGATCCCCGAGTTCATCGGCCGGCTGCCGGTGATCTGCTCCCTGATGCCTCTGGACGTGGACGCCCTCGTCCAGATCATGACCGAACCGAGAAATGCCCTGGTCAAGCAGTATAGCCGCTTCTTCGACATGGAAGGCGCCGACGTCGAATTCACCAATGACGCCCTCCTCGAGATCGCCAAGATGGCCAAGGCCAAGGACACCGGAGCCCGCGGCCTGCGGTCGATCGTCGAGGAAATCATGCTCGACATCATGTTCGAGCTCCCCGATCGCGCCGCCAAGGACAAGGGCAAGTTCGTCGTCACCGCCGAGGTCGTCCGCAAGGAGAAGAGCCTCTTCGACACTCCCCCCATTCCTCTCACCCCGGCCAAGTCGGCCTCGGAGCGGAAGAAGGAAAGCGCCTGAACGCAGGCCAAACCCGTGAGGACGACTGACCCGGCGGCGTGGAGCGGTTTTGCCGTCGATCGTCTCCGCTCCCGGATCTCGTTCGTATCCTCGATCTCCTGGCGCATGCCAATGGGGCTTCCGCAATGAGCACGATTGACGAGCCCAGGACGAAAACTCTGCCACCGCTGATCGCCGGCCAGCGGCTCGACCAGCCCACCTTCCACGAGCGTTATGAGGCGATGCCGCCGGAGACACGGGCGGAGCTCGTAGGAGGGACCGTCTACATGCCTTCGCCCATGAGGAGAAATCACGCCGGAACCACTCGCCTCGTCTCGGGCTGGCTTTCAGATTACCAGCGCGAGACCCCGGGAGTCGACGGCGGTGACGGTGGCACAGTCAAGCTCGATCAGCAAGGCGAACCTCAGCCTGACTGCGATCTGCGCATTCCGGCCGAGATGGGCGGACAGAGCGACGTTGACGAAGAAGGTTATCTCTTCGGCGCACCCGAGCTGGTCGTGGAAATTGCCCGCTCCAGCCGCGCCTTTGACCTGGGTCAGAAGAAGGACGACTATGAACGCGCCGGAGTTCAGGAGTATATGGTAGTCGAGCTGGAGCCGAACCGGGTCCACTGGTTCGTCCGCCGTGACGACCATTTCGAGGACTTGCCTCCTGGTCCCGACGGCGTCTATCGCTCGGAGGTTTTCCCCGGCCTCTGGCTCGATCCGGAAGCCCTGTTTGCCAAAGACAGGGTCAGGCTGACAGGTGTCCTGCACCAAGGCCTGGTGACTCCCGCACACGCGGCGTTCCTCGCGCGGTTGGCGCGGGCTCAAGAGGGAGGGCCACGTCCATGAGCACAGTCGAGCGACCTCGCGTTTCCACTTTGCCCGCGCTGATCGCCGGCCAGCGGCTTGACCAGCCCACCTTCCACGAGCGCTACGAGGCGATGCCGCCGGAGACGAGAGCGGAACTCGTAGGAGGAGTTGTCTATATGCCTTCGCCGATGCGTGGTGATCACGGAACGGAGGGCCACATTGTCGCTGGATGGTTGTTTTATTACCAGCTCAAGACGCCGGAGGTCAAAGGCGCCGACGGAGCGACTGTCAAGCTGGATCAACAGGGGGAGCCTCAACCGGATTGTCAGCTTCACATCACTCCCGAGTTGGGGGGGCAGATCAGGTACGACCCGGAAGGCTATTTTGCCGGCGCTCCGGAGCTGATCATCGAGATCGCCCGCTCCAGTCGCGCCTTCGACCTGGGCGCGAAGAAGGCCGATTACGAGCGGGCTGGGGTGCAGGAATACGTCGTTGTGGAGCTCGACCCCGACCAGATCCACTGGTTCATCCGCCGCGACGATCGCTTCAAAGACTTGCCTCCTGGGCCCGATGGCGTCTATCGCTCGGAGATTTTCCCCGGCCTCTGGCTTGATCCTGCTGCATTGTACTCCGAGGATCTGGATCGGTTGATCGAGGTCCTGGAGCAAGGCTTGGCGACCCCCGCACACGCGGCGTTCGTCGCGCGGCTGGAAAAGGCACGCCTTGGAGCCAGCGGGTCGACATGAGCGGCTTTGTTCCACTTTACTGGCAAGACTCGGTACTCGGCCAAAAGGCATGGAGGTGAACGGAGGGGTGTGGGGTTGCAGGCGTGGTCAACCAGGACAGCCGGGCGTGCCGGGGAGGTTGGCAAGCTGGCGGAGGACGTCGAGCCCGCGTTTCAGGGTGGTGTCATCGACAGCATATGAGATGCGGAAGTGGGTGTCGCGGCGGCTGAAGACGTTGCCGGGGATGACCAGAAGGTTGCGGCGGATGGCCTCGGCGACGAAGTCGGTGGCCGTGCCCCAGGGAGCGCGGGGGAAGGCGTAGAAGGCGCCTTCGGGGAAGGGGAGCTCATAACCATCGCTGAGCGCGGCGACAACCATGTCGCGCTTGCGGCGGTAGGCCTCGATGTGCGGGGTCAGGTTTTCGCCGAGGGCCGCCGTGCCGGCGTATTGCACGATGCTGGGCGCGCAAACGAAGCTGAATTGCTGGAGCTTGGCCATCTCCTGGATGATCCGCGACGGGCCGTGGGCGAACCCCAGGCGCCAGCCGGTCATGCCGTGGGCCTTGCTGAAGCCATCGACCACCAGGACGTCCTCGTTCCAGGTCGCCGGCGACGCGAACGAAGCGTCGTACGAGAAGGCCCGGTAAACCTCGTCGCTGATCAAGAGGACGTTGCGCGTCTTGCAAAGCTCGGCGAGCGCCCGCATCTCGTCATCGCTGGCAACAACTCCGGTCGGGTTGACCGGCGAGTTGACCACGACGCACTTGGTCCGCGGAGTGATTGCGGCCTCGACCACCTCGGGCTTGATCCGGAAGTCGGGATAGGTATCGATCAGGACGGACGTCCCTCCGGCCAGCGTCGCTTGATGGCGATACATCACGAAGTAGGGGTCGAAGATGATCACCTCTTCGCCGGGGTTGACAACCGTGCAAATGGCCAGAAGCAGGGCGCCTGCCGTGCCCGAGGTGACTATCACCTGACGATCGGCATGATGGAATTCGGCGTCCACCGCGGCCTGCAACGCGTTCCGTAGCTCGGGGATGCCCTGGGTGAGGGTGTACTGGTTCTTGCCCGAGCGGATCGCCTCGATGGCCGCCGCCTTCACCGAGCCGGCAACGTCGAAATCGGGAAGACCGATCGACAGGTTGATCGGGTCCTTCATCGCCCGGGCCATCTCGAAAGCCTTGCGGATGCCCGAGGCGTCGATGTGCTGCATCCGCTCGGCGATCCAGGCGTCGTTCATGGGCCGCCCTCTCAGCTCAGTAGGTGATCAGGCTGAAGACCTCGGCAGGCTCGAGCTTGGCGCGGCCGCCGAGGAACGAGAGCTCGATCACGAAGGCGCAGGCGACGAGCTCGGCGCCGGTGGACTGGACCAGGTCTCGACAGGCGCGCATGGTGCCTCCGGTGGCGAGCACGTCGTCGAGCAGCAGCACGCGGTGCCCGGCGGCGAGGGCGTCGGTGTGGACCTCGAGCCGGTCGCTGCCGTATTCAAGCTGGTACTCCTGCGCGATCGTGGCGTAAGGGAGCTTTCCCGGCTTGCGGATCGGCACGAACCCCGCCCCCATCCGCATGGCCAGAGGCGCGCCGAAGATGAAGCCCCGGGCCTCGGCCGCCGCGATCACGTCGATGCCTTGCCCCTGGAAATGCTGTTCAATCTGCTCGATCGCCGAGCGAAAGGCCAGGGAACTGCCTAACAGCGGAGTGATGTCCTTGAACATGACGCCCGGCTTGGGAAAGTCGGGAATGTTGCGGATGTAGTCGCGCAGGTCAATCGAGGCAGGCACAGCCATGAAAAAACGCTCCCGTTGCGGCGAACTCGCGAAACGGCCGGACGCGCTCGGACTTCCCGTCTCCCTCGGCTCATCGATATCAGACATTTACTATCGATGATGGCTTGCCTGTTGTCCAGTACGGCGCTGCGGAGCGGAGGATGGCGGATGGCAGACGGAACATGACGAATGGCAGATGGCAGATGGCAAATGGCAAATGGCAGATGGCAGATGGCAGATGGCAGATGGCAGATAACAGCGGGCCACTGGCTACTGGCTGCTGACCACTCCATCTTCAACAGCCTCAGGGTGCGAACGACTCGTAGTCGCTGGCCGAGTCGGGTGAGCGGATGGGAGCCGCTGCGAATGGTACGGCCGGGCGGTCCTTGTCTTTCTCGCCGGCCGCGGCTCCCGGACCGAGCGCATCAGAGGGCAGCGGAATCTTGGTGCCGATGAACTTGGTGCCGCCGCGAATCGTGCCCCCCTGGATCGGGCCAACGCCGCCGACGTACAGATCCTTGGCGCTGGAGGTGGCCATGGACGTGCCTGACGACCAGACGAGCTGGCCGCTGGCCCGGTCATAGGCGAACAGGGCAAGCTTGGCGATGCCTTCCTGGTGGCTCTTCTTCAGCAGCGACATCTCGGGGATCGTCCCGGCGGGCACTCCCGGCAAAGTTGGCGGAACGGTGGTCTGGGGAAGGCCCACCAGCACGTTGTAGGCGTCAGTGCCATAGGCGCCGACGCGGGCCTCGACGATCCACTGGGCCTGCTCGGGCTTGGTGCGCAGCAGGACGCCCTGGGTGAGCATGGCCTGGTGGAGACTGGAGACCACCCACCCCTGGTCAACGGCCGCGACGTTGGTCGTGTCGAGGTAGACGGGCACGCCGGTGAGAGGCCGGAAGTCCACCTTGGCCAGGGCGGAATCCCAGGCGTTGGTCAACAGCAACTGCTCTGTGCCCGTGCGCGCAGTGCCCGTCGTCTTCACGGTTCCGCAGCCGGGGAGGGCTGCCAGCGTGAACAAGCACACCCCGAGCAGGATCACCGAGGAAAGCGGTGGGCCATTGCAAGGAACGGTCGTTGCCATGAGGTTGGAACCGCCTCGAGAGGAGAGAGGAATGGGGCGCGGCGGCCCCGCAACGCGATTGCGCACCGAACATGAAGAAGTGATGGGGTGATCGTCGCAGGGCAGGGCTCGTCCAGCCGTGAGACCTGGCGAGATCAGCCCTGCCCCAGGAGGTGATGCCTGGCACGGACCAGTTTATTGCGGGGGAGCAGTCGACGGCGCGGGCGCCTCGCCGCCTGCATCCTGACTGGTCTTCAGTGGGCGTTTCTGGAAGTTCTCGTACTGCTGCACGGCCTCGGGCGAGGCCGCGACCGGCGGAGGCAGCTTGACCCTCGAACCAGCGCTTGCGCTTCCGGAGGCGGCGGCACGGGCCACCCTGTCGTCCACCGTGCCGTCCCCACCACCGGCGTTGCTCATGAGCTTGACCTTACTCTTGTCAACGCTGTTGTAATCGTCTTGCTGCTCCTCGTTGGCCAGCTTCACGGCGCCGACCAGCTTGTTCTCGATGGCCGACATCTTCACCAGCTCCTGGAAGACGACGCCCATCGTCTCCTTGAGCTTGACCTCGTAAATCATCTCGTACGTTTGCTTCTTGACTCGTTCATCCTTGAGGGACGCTCCCTCGGTGGCCGGGATGATCGCTTCGCGGCGGAGGATGACCCAGACCGCCTCGGCCGCCTGGATGGGCCCGGTGATGTCGCCATTCTTGGGCCGGTGCGTGGGATCCTTGTCGTCCCGATCGCCGTCCACGAGCTGGCGGAACGCCGCGTCGGCGACGTTCCTGGGGTAGGCATGCCGGGTGATGGGCTCGGCAAGCTGTCCGCCCAGCGAGCGACTGCCGGCGTCCATCGATTCGTCCTGGGCGATCTTCTCGAATCCGCCGGGGTTCTTGCGCAGCCGTTCCCAGATGTCCTGCGCCTTGGCGAGCTTGTCAACCATGATCATGCGGCACCGCAGCTTCTCGCCGTACTGGGAATCGAAGGCTTCCTGCAGGTCCTTGGGGGTCACGGAGACCCGCCCGGCGCAGAGCTTGCGCAGGGCCAGCGCGGGATAGATGATGTCGCGGGCGTACTGCACGGGGCTGATCCCGCGCTCCTTGTCCAGGGTTCGCAGCCAGGCTTCGCGGCCGATGCCGAACCGGCGGGCCACGTTCTCGATCTCCTGATCGATCTCCGCGGCCGTGATCTCCAGCTTGTTGCTCTTGAGCGCCTGATCGATCAGGACCCGGTTGATCAGGGTCTCGAGGATCTCCTTCCCCCTGCGAGCCACGCACTCGTCAGCGAGTTGCTGGCGTGTGATCACCTGGTTGTTGACGATCGCGATCGGGTCGGTGGGGTTGACGGGAATCGCCGTCACCTTGACCCCGGGAACATTGATCTGATCGAGCCGGATTGACTGTGGCGTGTCCCCGGCGGGGTTGTCGTCGGCTTTCGGCGCCGCGGTCTGCGTTCCGCCGAAAAGCGAGCGTCTCTGCTGCTGAGCCTGGGCCGGTCCGGTGGCGAGAATGCCGGCGACCGCGATTCCCAGCAACCACCCGAGGGTCCTCCGACCGCACTCCTGAGCGATCATCACGTGGCGTCTCCCCAATCCATGGTTCCGTGTTGTAGTTTGCCTCAAGTTCCGAGACGGTTTGGCCTAGACTCTAGAAGTTTGTCGACAAGCGGTCAATCTCAAAAGCGACAGGGCGGGATGGCGCGATGGCGCCGAATCCGGGATGGCGGAGCAGTGGAGCAGGACTGGAAACGCGGACGCAGCTAGTTATTGATTCTAGACCTAAACCAAGCGTGATGCGAGGCCGCTTGGGACGTCACTCCTCTATTTAAAGGCTTTTGACGAAGGCACTTGCGAGGTGCTTGTCGTTTTCGAGTGAGCGCCTCTCCGAATTCCGTCGGCTCGTTTCGTGGCTTGTTTCACAGGGTGCGGGCCACTGTCAACCCTATTCAATCCTCGCATCACGCTTGTTTTAGGATTAGACTGT
>JBAUOX010000218.1:0-1955 GCA_049579985.1 Isosphaeraceae bacterium
GGCTTCCGGTGGCCCCGATGCCAAGGAAAGCTTGTCCGAGATCGCCCCGGCCGACTTCGACGCCTTTATGGTGGCGCGCCGGCGGTTGTTACGTGAGTTCACCGATGACACGCGGCGACGGTTGGAGGCGGACCAGACACTGGTCGGGCAGTTGACCGCAACCCACATCGGCCGCCAGCTCGACCTCGCCGCTTCCGAACCCTACACCCACTGGTTCCAGGAAACCGGCGAGCGGTTCGGCTTCGACCAACTCGTCACCTTGGCGGCGATCGCGGGCTCCGACGTGACCCGCCTCTCGCAAGTCTCGGAGACCGGCCGCGCCCATTTCGGCACGACCGAAGAGCGGGTCCGCGAACTCGCGGCCCGGGGCGATCTCCGCTACGGCCGCGTCTTCGAGACGTACACGGGACTGGAAAACCTGTACATGCATGCGGAAGGGGCACGCCACTACGCGCAAACCGAACTGGCCCGCCGCGGGGCCGCAGTCCTGGGCCCTCTCCATGCGGAGCGGGTGGCGCGTGATGTCGCCGAAGCGATCCTGGGACACGACTCCTTCAATGCGGGCTTCGGCCAACACAAGCTCAAAGGTCTTCTCGCCGCGAAGTACGGCGGCTCGCCGGACATGTTCGACTACGCGACCTCGCGGTCGCCGACCGGCTTTCTCGTGCAGGTGCTGGACCGCCTGGAAGGCTGCGAGCCCGAGACGATGCTCCGCTACGTCACCGAGGGCGTCCTGCTTCGGAAGGAGCCAATTTCGCAAGCGATCAAGACCGGCATCATCGACAACGCTGCTTACCTCCTGGAGGTCTACGACCGAATCGTGCAGGACGCCCGGCAGGTGCTGGCCGCCGCGCCGTTTTCCGTCTTCCTGACGTTCCCGGGGATGCAGGCCTTCACCCACGCGCTCGAGCGGCTCCCGCACATCCTCGGACTCCTCGGGACTCCGCCGTTCGTCGCGGCTGATGGTTTCTACCATCTGCGAGATGGTGACCGGTACGTCCGTCTCGAGACGGTGGAATCGGTTCGGGAACATTTCTTGCCGGCAACTCAGTTGCTGGGGTAAAGAGGGAAAAGGGGAGACAAAGGTGTCAGATACTATGTAGGAAGGTAGGGCGGACGTGAGTCGCTGAAGGTAAGCTCAGTTTGACAGGTTTCGCGAACTTCTTTTCTTTTCAGGCTCATAGAAGGAACCGAAAACGACTTTCTTGCATCAATGTGCCCGCAATGGGTTCCTGACACGCATGGAACTGGCAACGCATTCCATGGTGTCTTCACCTAACCAACGTAGCCCTATCCCGTCCTCAGGCCTGAGCATTACCCACAACTATTCGCGTAGTCTTTTGCCGGCACGGAAGCCAGCGGCAAGGTCATGAAGCCCACGTCACAATGTCCTCACGCCAGGCATCCCGTCGCGTTTGCGATTCAGGTGCCCGCCCAGACGGCCGATCCACAGCACCGCCTGGCCGATCGTCAGTTCCGATGGCTTCATCCCTTTCCCAAAGCGACAGACCAGCACCTCGACCTCGTCTTCGCTCAGGACCTCCAGCGCCGGGGCCTCGGGGGTCTCCCGCGCCAGATCGCGCAACAACACGATCCGCGCCGCCACCGCCACATCGACCCTCACGGCCTTCTCCAGTCTGTCCCAGGTCTCCAAGCGAAGATCCTCCACCTTACAGCCGCTCTTGAGCACCAAGTGGACCTCCTCGATCGGCCACCGACAGGTGTATTTCCGCACCACCTCCAGCGCCTCGTCCGCCGTCGCGGCCGGCTCGAGCGTCCAGAGCAGCCAGTGTGCTGCCTGGGTCCCTGCCGGTGGCGCGGGTTCCCACACCTCCACCAGGTTCCAGGTCATCGGCCAGGCGTGCGGATATTTCTGGAGGTCCGGCACCAACGTCACTCGCATCGACCGCACTTCCACCGCCGCACGCCGCTCAGGGACGCCAGCCTTTCGACTC
>JBAUOX010000219.1:0-3232 GCA_049579985.1 Isosphaeraceae bacterium
TCCAAGGAGTGGTCCGACCCTCACTGTCCCGTCGAAGACCATCCGCCGGCAGACCACTTGGAAGAATCAACCTGTCGAACGATCGCCAGGTGTCCTTCGCATACTGAAGCAAAGTCGACCGTTCATCCGCACTCAGCACACCGGCCCTCGCGGCCGTGGATGCTGCATGGGTCGATTCCAGACCGACCTGCAACCCGGGAAGCAAGACGCCAAGCACAACCAGACACGGGGCCAGTCCTGGCTTGTGATGGGGGTTGAGTGCTGAGGTTTGGATTCCGAGGGCGAGCTTCTCGTCGCGCATGGGAACCTGGACGGGATTCACAGGCGCCTCGACGGCATGAAGACGCCCGCCGGTCTCGAGCCATGCGTCCGACATTTTCTTGGAAGAGATTCTTTTCCACATGGCCGTCACTCCCAGAAAAAGAGATCGTAACCGTTCACTCCCCTCGTGGTACCAGCTTTGCTCTCGACAAACTGGGCAAGTGAAGCTGATTAGGGATCATGGACTTCTCATGTTAGGTGGTTCATCTTAAATCGGCAATTACCTACTCAAAAAGCCCAGTTTACTCAACATGACGTGGAGCGAATTCAGTGCCGTGAGGGACTGAACGGTTACGAGAGATCGTCCCGACCGTTCTCAGCCGGCGGATGCCGGGTTCATCGGAACAGGACGGCAATGAGGGCAAGTGTCAGGCGGGGCCTGGCGAGGCAAGCATCGATCGGTTCCGCGGCGATCGCCAAGCTGCTGAGCAGATAGCCGACACGCACAGCTCCGAAGTTGGGGCGGGCTTACTTACAGGATCTTGGGCCGCTCCGAATCGCGGCTACGGATTCCGTCCGGGTCGATCAGACCTCCTACCTGCAACGTCACGAGTCGGCGGCCCTCCAGGGTGACGGCCATGGTGCGGGTCTCCGCGGGCTGTCGAGTTAGTCATCATCTTCGAGGAGTGTTCAGGAGGGACAAGGCGATCATGTCATCGAGAAGGATGACAGCGGCGGGAGCAGAGTGGGGCAGATGGTGGTGACCTGTACCGCCGTGGCCGGCGTCAGGCACCGTGCGCGCCCGAAGACACTGAGAGATCAGGATTTCGGCGCACTGAGGTCGAGGAGTCGGCCCGGTCATCCTCGGCCCTCCACCACATTCCCGACATGAGCCGATCTTTTCGAAAGCGGAGTACCCATGGTCCAGTCGGTAAGCATACAGTATAGGCTTAGCAAAAGGAACTGAGCGAAGGATGAAGCCGACCAACCAGCAGGCGAAGGTTGAGACGATGTTCCCGGCGATAGCCAGGTACGTCCGGGGTTACGGCTACGTCGAGATAGGAGACCAGGAGAGCTTCGGGTTCGTGGTCCGGGCGCTGGGCTACGGCGGGCTGGACTTCGAGGACGACACGCCCGAGACGCTCGCCGAGGCGATGGCGGTCCTGGAGGCGGGCTTGTCCAAGTGGTTTGAGAAGCAGGGCGTCGAACTCGATTAGACCGCCATCAGCGCACACGCAAACGGAGGAGACAATGATCGATCACGAGTCCCGCTGGACTGAAATCGAAGGTGGGAAGCTCCACTACCTGATCGAGGGGCCTGAGGATGGTCGCCCGGTCATCCTGTTGCACGGGGCGAGTTTCTCATCGGCAACCTGGAAGCAGATCGGTACGATGACGGTGCTCGCCCACGCGGGATACCTCGTCTACGCCGTGGACTTGCCCGGCTACGGTCAGTCCTTGCCAGGGTTCGGGTCGCCGCAAACCTGGCTTCGAGTCCTGCTCGAACTGCTGAAAATCGAAAAGCCGGTCGTCCTTTCACCGTCGATGAGTGGCCGGTACTCGCTGCCGCTGGTGACCGAGACTCCCGAGAAGGTCGCCGGGTTCGTCGCCGTGGCTCCGGTGGCGATCAAGGAATACAAGGACCGCTTGGGTCAGATCACGGCACCGGTGCTGGCAGTCTGGGGTGAGAACGACACGCTCATCCCTCAGACGCAGGCCGACCTGCTGATCCGCTCCGTGAGGACTGGCCGGAAGGTCGTCATCCGGAACGGCAGCCACGCCCCGTACATAAGCGACCCGGCGGCATTCCACACCGAACTCCTGAGATTCCTGACCGAGATCGACTGAGACGGGAACGGAGATCCTCACACTGGAGTAAGTGTGGCTCAGGATGGCACATCCGCACATTCTTCACGAATGGCACATCCGCACATTCTTCACGAGTCGAGTCGATCGCTGGTGAACCTGAGCGCCTCGTCTGGTGTCGATTGGTCCAAGGAGGATCAGCCATGGATACCAGCAACCTGCTCATCAAGTTCGCCCGGATTGGAGCCAGGCTCAAGGTCGCCGACCGACCGTCTCGTCGGTTCCGGACCGCATCGGGTGTCGTCAGCCTGGACGTGTCGGAAGACCGCGAGGGTGAGTTCTTTGTGGTCGCTCGGCGATCAGAAACGGACCCGGACGTAGCTGTCCTTGATGTTCAGCCCGCCGAGCGGCACCTACTGCTCCTCGTACGTGACGGCGACGAGAAGCAGAAGTTTCTGTGCGGCCACGACGAGCGGCACTGGTTCGTTGCTGCCGTTCCCGAGTCCGCTCCCGTAGGGACTGTTCGCCAGGCGAAGGAGGCGCTCAAGCCCACCGAGGTACAAACTGCCCAGGGACGCCAGGGACTCCGAGCGGAGGCTTGCAACCGTCGCAAGAACGCCGCCTACCGCCGCCAGGGCGAATGGTTCTTCCTGCCCGTCCCCGGCTTCCACGTGGATGAGAGCCTGGTGCTGCGGGACGAGCCGCTACGCCGGGGCAACGGCAAGCCACACTGGATTGAGTTCTGCTATCGGACGGGAGGGGAGACCGTTTACGTTTGCCCCCGCCACCCCAACGGTGTAACAGCAGAATGTGTACCAGCGGATTCTCACCGGCAACCCTCGAGCGAAGGCGTGGGGGTGGCAGTCGATGCTGCGAAATGCGGGCGTCTACGTCCGGGGAAGGGTTCGGCACGCCGACCACAAGACGATCGTGCTCCACGGATGGCACCGGGTGCTGATGAACACGGAGGGAGAAGCCCAAGCGAGGAGGAACGTCGCCTTCCTGGATTGACGGCCTTAGTGGGTGGGCAGGGTTCAGCCCGTGACGGGGTATCTTCGCCGCGGGCTAATCGTCTTCAGCGGATCGTCCACCGGACCAGGACGAACTTGCCGTCCTCGGGGGGCTCGAAGTGGGCCGGGGGCGCGGGAAGGCCGCGGCCGTCGGG
>JBAUOX010000220.1:0-1617 GCA_049579985.1 Isosphaeraceae bacterium
CACCGCGAAACCACCCAGTCGTGTGAGGGACAGCGATTCCACAGCGTGACGAACCGGGTGCATTTGACGTGCACGCCCGGATCAGTGGGGGACCTGGGTGGACGACCACCCAGGTCTACCCGGCCCGATGCCCCCCGCGCGGTGACCGGGCTGAAGCCCGGCGGCTCTGGAGGATGGTCCTAGACGCCTGCCCGGGCGACCCCGAGGCCATGTCGCGCGGGGAAGCGTAGCGGCGAATCGGGGAGCTTACCGCCAACCCTCGGCAACCCGATGTCCTCCGCGTCAGCGCGGAAGGTCCTACATTATGCCGTCAGTCCCACTCCGAGGATGAAACGGCCCTGGGCCACAATCGGACCGATCAGAAGGCATCCGCGCTGACGACCTCGCCGCCGGCCCGGGTCCCCAGCGCGTTCCAAATCGAGAGGTTGATGCTGCTCTTGATGAATCGGGCCGAGCCGTCCATGAGTAGGACGTTCACACCGCCGGGGTGGAACGAGCTGGCGGCGATGAACGAGTCGATGACGCCGTAATCGGCCGAGGTGTTACATGAAGGCTGGTTCGGCGGCATGATGTGGTAGTAGGGACCTCCCCGGCCCGTGTCCTGGAGGGTCCAGTACTCGCCCTTGAAGTCCCATAATGGCGTGCTTGCCGCTTGACAGGCAGTGACGTCCTGCTGCGGGCCGCCAAACGAAAGCTGCTCGATCTTGTAAACCAGGTTCAGCCCGGGTGTATTGGCGCCGGCATTGCCCTTGATCCACTCGCTGAACGCCGCAGTGTTGCTGGTGCCGTCGCGAATGGCCGTGAAGCCGATCCGGCTCCCGAACTTGGGGTTGCCTCCCAGCCACCAGGCCATTCCGTTCACCACGCCACCGGAGTACGTGCGATTGGTTCCCGCGTTGACCGCATAGTTCACGCAGCTCACCGGTACGGTGTAGCCGATATCGAGGTTCTTGTTGCTGCCGGGGTTGGCGTCGGAAGGACAGAAGTAGCCGTTGATCGACGTGGTCATGACCGTGGTGTTGGCCGCGACCGAGTTGCCGCTCACCACGTCGCCGAGCTGGAAGTTGTAGGCGTCGTAGACGTCGCGATGCTCGAGGTAATTGGTCAGTCGAAGGTGAATCGAAGAGTTCTGCGGAACCTTGCCCGTCCCGATGGTCACGCCCAGGAGATCGACCCCGCCCGTGGGCGGAAGGACGTCGTTATCCGTCATGTACTGGTGAATCGCCAGGCCGATCTGCTTGAGCTGGTTGGTGCACTGGGCCCTGCGGGCTGCCTCGCGTACGGATTGTACGGCCGGCAGCAGCAGGCCGATCAAGACGGCGATGATCGCGATCACAACCAGAAGCTCGATGAGGGTGAACCCAGTCCGCGGTCGAGCCATTCTTGATCATCTCCACTGCATTGCATGCGCCGTGGCTCTCACCCCCCCCCTACCCCCCCCTTCGCAAGGGGGGAAAGTCGGCGGCGTCTGCTCTTTTTCCCCCCTTGCGAACTGACCATTACCCACAACTATTCGCGTAGTCTTTTGCCGGCACGGAAGCCAGCGGCAAGCAAGGTTAGGTCATGAAGCCCACGCCACAATGTCCTCACGCCAGGCATCCCGTCGCGTTTGCGATT
>JBAUOX010000221.1:0-2496 GCA_049579985.1 Isosphaeraceae bacterium
GATTTAACCAGATGGCCGAGACCCTGGCAGAATTCCGTCGCTTGAACCTGGACGAGGTGATCCGCGCCAAGGAGACCCTGGAGTCAACCCTCGCCGCATTGCCCGACGCCGTCATCGTCGTCGATCCCTTTGGCGACATCGTCGCGGCGAACCCCACGGCCTCGAGTGTGTTCCGGGCTCTGGGGCTCGACCAGGTTCGGCGGGTGGAGCAACTCCCGCTTCCGACCGACAGCCTGGACGCTGTGCGCGGGCAATTGCGGGGGGATGGAACCGGAGTTACGCGGCCCGACCTGAATCGGTTGCTGGAGGTCGCTCTCAATGGCCATCAGGCCAAGCTCTTGCCGACAGTCATGCCGATTCCGGAGTTCTCCGGGGGCAGACCTGGCGCCGTCGTGGTCCTTTACGACGTGACCGAGTTTGCCCGACTGGACGAGCTGCGGGCCGAGATGATCGCTGTCGCCTCGCACGAGCTGAAGACGCCGCTTACCACGCTGCGGATGAATCTCATGTTGATGCGGGAACGGGTCGAGGAGCTGTCGCCGCTACTCCGCGAAATGGTCGCAGCCGCGGCACTCGGCTGCGAGGAGCTCGCCGCCACGATCGACGAGCTACTCGACCTCACGCGAATCGAGGCGGGCCAGCTCCGGCTCAACCTCGACCGGGTCGATCTCCTGGGCCTGGCGGGGCATCTCGCCGACAAGTTTCTGCCGCGGTTCGCGGAACATGATGTTCGCCTTGATTTTGTTCGAGGATGCGATGAGGCAGTCGTCCAGGGAGACGCCGCGCGGCTCGGTGTCGTGCTTTCCAACGTGCTCACTAACGCGCTCAAGTACACCCCAGACGGCGGCCGTGTGGAGATTGCCGTGACCGCGGCGGTCAGCGGACTTGAGCCCCATCTCTTGGAGGTCGCCGTGACGGACACCGGGCCCGGTGTCCCTCCCGAGTTCCGCGAACGGGTCTTCGAGAAATTCTTCCGTCTGGAACACCTTCAACCGCAAAGCGACGGCGGCGTGCAGGGAGTGGGCATCGGCCTTTATCTCTGCCGCCAGATCGTCGCTCTTCACGGCGGCAAGATGCGATGCGAAGCCGTGACAGGCGGTCCCGGGGCACGTTTCGTAGTCGAACTACCCGCCGCAGTATTATAGGCTGTATACTAGCGTTCATAGGGCCGGTCACACCGGCGATGTGGTAGGATCGCGGCCACCCTCCTGATCGCACGGCCTGAACTCGGGAGCGAACCTCATGAGCATCGCGACGGGGACTGTGGGGGGTGAGACGCGGATCCGGTTCGCTGGGGTGGGGTTCGACGTCTACGAGTCGCTGATCCGCGCGACTCCGCCGCGGACTATGGTCCGGATGGCGTTTGACGGGAAGGACCTGGAGATCATGGTCAAGGGGCCGGTGCACGACAATTACGGGCGGCTCCTTGATCGGTTCATCACGGCGATCGCCGCGGCGCTGGGCATCTCCCATCGGGGATTGGGCGAGACCACCTGGATCCGCCCGGAGCTCGAGCGGGGCCTC
The DNA here is from genome assembly GCA_049579985.1 of Isosphaeraceae bacterium. Taxonomy (GTDB): domain Bacteria; phylum Planctomycetota; class Planctomycetia; order Isosphaerales; family Isosphaeraceae; genus Aquisphaera. The sequence continues at coordinate 1,525 of JBAUOX010000221.1, forward strand.
GAGGCCGACCAGTGCTACGTGTTCGATCCGGCCAAGCTGGCAGTCGTGAACGAACTCCTGGCCCGCAGAGAGAACGACGTCGCGGCCTATCCCAACCCCGACCTGGCCGTGGAGGTCGACCTCTCGCGTCCCCAGGCGGACCGGCCGGGCATCTACGCGGCGCTTCAGGTGCCCGAGCTTTGGAGGTTCGACGGCGAAATCGTGAGCATCGAGCAACTCGGGTCGGACGGGCGGTACGTCGATACCGGCCGGAGCCGATGGCTGCCAGTCACCGCTGATGAGGCCACGCTATGGCTCGATCGGGAAGACACCCGCGACATGGTCGCGTGGGAGGGGCGGGTTCGGGCGTGGGCGGTTGAGAGGCATTGAGCGACGGACGGGTCGGCCGACCTCACAACCTCGACGGGCTAGGCTCCTCGAACTCCGTATTCATCAAGAAGGCTCTAAGCGTCTTCGGCGTCTGCAGGAGTTCGGAGGGCGCGAAGGTGAAGAGGTTAATGATGTCGGCTTGCGTCTGTTCGGGGAGATTCGCCAGGTACGGTTCGACGATCGCGTCTCGCTTCTCGGTCGGCATACCCTCGAATTGTTTATCGATCACACGGACGCGAATCGATGCCGAGTTGTAGCGGTACGCGTCGACCGTCTCGAACCCCGCGTTTGTCAAAACTTCTTCGACCTTGCGGGTTTCGTCGGTCCGTCTGGCTTCCCACGGACGCGTGGTGGTATGCGTCATGGCAGTTGTCTCTCCACCCAGTCGTATATGGCTTTCGCTGTGTTCAGGAAAGCGGTTGTCTCTCCCGTATCCCGACGTCCCGTCTCGTAGCGTAGATCCGTTGTCCAATCGAATCGCCGCATTCGCCTGGCCAGGTCGAGCGGAAGGGACACGCCAAGGTTTCGCAACTCACCGAGCAGCATCTCCGGTCGATGCATTCTTGCCCCGGCCGTTATCTCCTTGAGCTTCTCCTCTTTGTC
>JBAUOX010000222.1:0-5760 GCA_049579985.1 Isosphaeraceae bacterium
CCCGAGTACGCCCCCCAGACGGTCAACACCGACGGTTGGGCGTCGACGCGGAATGCGTTCCAGACGTTGTTTCCCCTGATCACGGTGGTGCTCTGTTTTCTGCACGGGTTCTTGAAGATTCGCGACCAAATAATCTGAGGAGAGCGAAGAGGCCCGGAAGCAGCCTCGCCCTCACTCGCGAGTTCAAGCGTCCGCTCATCGCAGGCAGGCGAGTGATTTGCTTGAGTGACTTGCAACATGGCGGGAGCGTATGGGAATCGAACCCACCAGGAGCATGTTTCCAGACCCCTCACCGGTTTTGAAGACCGGGCCGGGCACCAGCCGCGGACACGCTCCCAAGTACGTCAGGACACGTCAGAACACGACACGAACCGTCAAAACCCTCTGTTTCACCAGACGAAACGTTCATGCACTCTGTAACATCCGATCCTGCCATCACGTCAGAACCCGACTCATTCCGTCTCGATCCGTCCCCTGCGCGCTTCCCCTGCGCTGCCACTTTGTGACACTCAAATGTCGCGGAATCCGTTCCGGTGGGGGCCAAGACGGCCGGTTCGGACCGGGGGGCGGGCTGGGTCAGGTCGGGCAGGGCGTCCAGCGCGGGGGCCTGATCGTACAGTCCGACGTGAGTGTAGACTCCGAGTGTCAGCACGGGCGTCGAATGGCGGGCCAATGTCTGGACGATCTTGACCGGGGCGTTGCTCTTGGCCAGGGCCGTGATGTAGGTGTGGCGGAGCGCGTGGAAATCGGCGGTCCCCTCGTCTGTCGTGTAGGGGATGCCGGCGGATCGCAGATCGGCCTGTAGGCCGGTCAGGATTGCCCAGCGAGAGACCGGGAAGATGGGTTTGCCCTTTGGCCTGGCGGCCACCCAGAGGGCAAGCATCGCCGCGAGAGCGGGTTGGATGGGCTGAACGTCGCGGCGGCGCCTCTTGCTATCGCCGGCCTCAACTGTGATGGTCGGATACGCGCCCTGCAGCGCGAACGACTCGGGCGTCAGGCTTTGCAGTTCCTCGGAACGGTATCCGGTTCCGGCGGCGATCCTGTAAAGCATCGCCCTGTCAGGGCCGGAGAGACGACATCTCACCGCGCCGTGTTCAGCGGCGTCGATGAGCCCGTGCAACTCGTGTTCAGTAAGGGCGCGGCGCTCGCGTCGTCGGTCGGAATCCGGATTCTCCGGCGGCTGCAAGTGCGCCAGCATGTCTTCTCGAGTTCGGCCGTCACGCCAAAGCCAGCGCGAGAAATTCTTGACCAGCCGGACGTGATGATGGATGGTCCGAAGCGCCAAACCCTTCCCGCGGAGCAACGCCAGCGCGGCTTGCAGGCGGGCAAGCGTCAGATCGCTCAGGCGCTCCGCCGTGGCCAGCGCCACCAGCTTGACCACTCGGGCATAGCCTTCGTCGGCGTGTCGCTGGGTCACACCCTTGCCGAGTTGAAACGCCTTCCAGTCCGCGAGGTGTTCCGCCAGGGGCCTGGACTGATGCAAGCGGTACGCGTCGGCCTTGGGGTCGATGATGCCACGTCGGCGAAGCTCCGCATCAGATTCCAGCTTGCGGGCCAAGGCCTCGGTCGCAGCCTTGTCGGGGCACCCCTTTGTGGTTCGCCTTACGCCGTCGTGATCAGAGTAGGCGATGTACCAAGAGGAATTGGGGCGCTTGCGATCCTTGGTTTTCTTGAAGACACTGGACATGGGTTCGTCTCCTGCTTATCCCAGGGGTCGAATCAAGGGGGCGGGACCGTTGCAAGCGATCCCGTTCCCCGTTCACCCCTCATCGTGACTCGGGGGTTCGGTTCGGTCAATGCGTTCATCAATCGGATTGGGATGGTTCATGACGGGATAGCCTCGGGCTTGATGATCTCCACGGTGTTGCGGGCGATCACATGGACACCGGCGGGGGTTCCGTCTCTCGCGCGGGCCTCGACCCGGCAGCTTGAGTTCTCACGGCCAACCGTGGCGTCGTAGAATGAACTCACCCCCCCTCGACCCTGCTAGCGGCGTATCGATCGGGGCCGGCTTGCGAATCATCTGTGTGTCTCTCCTCCCAAAATGTGCGCAATGTGCGCAACTTTTCCCCAACCCACTGACCTCCAACGCTTTAGTGGTTGCGCACAAGGCGATTTCCGAGTGCGCAACGTGCGCTGGACTTGCGCACAAGCCCGTTTGGGGCGGCCTTTCAGGCAGCTCCCGGGGAAAGCAGGTGGCCCACGGGGTTGCGCACATTGCGCACAGGTGCGCACAACGGTTTTCCAATGTGCGCAACAAAAACCCCAGGTAAACAAGCCACGAAACGCTAAACTGCGCACATTGCGCACACTTTCTAGGAAGAGAGATATGTAAGTACTATGTGTCTGTGTCCGGGCGCGTCGGGCGCGTTGCCAGAGGGCGGCCCCTTCCGTCAGGGCCTGGTCAGGAAGAGCACGTCGACCGGCATCCACAGGGCGTTGTGTAGGTGCTTTTCGACCGTAACCCGCTTGGTGAACCTTCGGCGCTCGTCGCCTACTGGCGGGTCGGTTTTGATCCGCCCAGTTTCAGCCAGTCGGGCGCAGACTTGCCGCTTCGTACCAACGACCTGGCCGGTTTCCCGGGCCATACGTTCGACGGCGGCATACGAGGCGGTCGGATCTAGATAGACCATCCCGCCGTCGATCCAGCCAATCCGGACGGCGCCGGATGGCAGCTCCCAGCTCCGCACAGTTGAGTTTCCGCCGCTTCCGTAGGCCGATACGTCCACCCGTTGCCATCCGCACTGCGCGGCCTCGGAATCGGGGGCCACGCCATCCAGGTTGCTCAAGACCGCGCGTTTAGCGCCTAGAAGGGCTCGGATCAGGTCAAGGAACAGCTCCCCGGAATCGGCCTCGTCCTGAATGTCGGCTTGCATCGGGAGCGTCCGGAAGAGTTGCTCTCGCACTCGATTCAGGAAGATCTCGCCATCCAGCTTGCCAATTGCCTTGTGTTCCACGGCAAAGCGAAGGAAGAGCTGCAAGCCGGCGGTCCACTCGGCGACCGCTTCCGCGTGTCGCAGGTGGCACCGTTGGTGATGCTTCATCGCCGCGGCCTGATGTTCCTGAGCAAGTCGGCGCAGTTCAGTACGCTGAGCTTCCAGCCTGCCAGGGACCGCCAGGTATTGCGCGTAGCAGGCGATCGTCAGGGCATACCAACTCGCGCGAGCGTCATCATGGCAACGCGTGAGACCCTCGAAGTCGATCATTCCCGGCTTGAACTCGCAGATGATGCTTCGTCCGGCGGATGATTTCCTACGTGGTTCACACTCACCGGTCGAAATGATGCATCCCCGCGGATCCAGCCTCGGGGCTGGCGAACCATCGGCTTTCATACGGGCCTTGCCGGATAGATCGCCCTGAGAGTTGATCACGGAATCGGCTTTCGCCAAATCGCGGTGTGCCTGCTCTCCATCGGCGATCAGGTTGTCAATCACGAGTAGGGAATCCTTGGCCACGTGTCGGAGTCTTTCCAAGCCGGCCTGGGTCGATTGCCATGAAAGCGGCATCGGGTCCGAATACTCCAAGTCCGGCGCGTAGAACCTTGCCGCCAGGCATGCGGTGCTGGTCTTGAGCGTGCCCGTCGTTCCCGAGAAGTGAGGGACCGTCCTACTTGGTCCCAGTAGCGCACGGTAAGGCATACTGGCCAGGATCGCCGCGATCGGTGCGGCCGCGGATCCCAGGTTGTCGAGGATGGCGAGAACACGCACCATCCCCTCTTTCAAACGACTCAAATCGGGAGCGGGCAAACGGTACAAGGCGAGCTCGGAACTCACCTCCACGCAGATGTCGGCTTTCCCGTTCCCGCCGATTGCGCCGCCAGCATGGAGATAGACGTCATTCCCCCCAACCGAGTGCCAGCCGAGCGACGTAAAGACCTCACGCAGTTCGACCGGCTGGCGATAGGAATTGACCCGGATGGAGTGCTGAAATCGATCTTTCACGTTGCGCCCGGAGTCGATCGCGAATTTCATCCCGAGTTGGGGTGACAACCCAGCTCATCGACTCGAAGTCTTCGGCCGCCACGGTTGCCGTGGCCACCGTGTCATCATCGTGGATCGCCTCCACTACCACGTGCCTGGTAGTCTCGCCGGTCTCATGCCTCACGATCTCCCGGACGATTCGGGCCCGGAAGTTGGCGAACCGTTCCTCGCTGCTCGCCGGTTGGCTTTCTGATTCGGCCGATGGCTTCCATTCCGCCGTCCGGCGTGCCAGCTCGTTGAGCTGATCGACCGTCCCACCACGCGCCAGGAAATCGCTTACGTCGCCTCCCTTGGGCAGGTCGGGTATCTCCACGATCTTGATGCCGGCGGCCTTGCCGTGAAGCGACCGGGCCACGGCCCGGGCATGGTGGCGTCCTTTGCCTCCATCGGGATAATCCTGGCTTGGTGCGTCATTGTGGGGGCTGATGTAACAGGTTCGGCCTCTCAAGTATTCGGAGTAGTGATCCCGCCACTTCATGGCCCCCATCGGGTTGGTAGTGGCAAGCAGCCCCTTGGCTTTGAGGTTCTTGGCATCCTTTTCCCCTTCGCAAATCCAAACGGGTTGGGAGGGTTCCGCGGCCAAGATCGCGGGCAAATCGAAGAGAACCGGAGTGATGCCAACGAAGACGTTCTTGTAGATGTAGCCGCCTTTGCCATCGGGTCGGCGTTGACTGAACCCTTTCGGATTGCGATACTTGATCGTTTCGTGGACGACCTGGCCGTTGGCATCGTGGTACGGGTCCACACACTCGATTTCTTGCTTCGCGGGTGCAGGGTTGTGCTCGCTTCCGCATTTGCACTTGCCGCGAAGTCGATGGGACCACGACTCAGGCGATGTGGTCGGAAGATGATGACATCCGGCGCCGAATTCCTCCCGGGTGCAATAGATCCAGTCCCCTTGGATGAAACCGGCGCAGCGCTTCCCGGCTCCCCTCGGATCATCCGGGCAACCGCCGCAAACCGGACAGGGACGCTCTCGGGTGAACCGCTGTAGTGGCTGGCCGTTGGACGTGGAAGGCGCGGATTGTGTGCGCGCCGGTTTGTTCATCCCCGGCCTCGCTTCCTGTCGGCCCGGGCCGGGCCCCCGAAGGGGTGGGTCCGAGGGGTGGGGAGTGCCGCGGCCGGGGGCAACCCCGCTTGCGGGGTCGTTCCGCGGCCGTGACTGAGCACGTTGAATTCCAGACCGCAGGCCGTGCAGAGGTAGCAGACCTCAGAGCCGGAAAGCAGCGTGTAGCGCGGAGTCGCCGGCGATCCGCAAGCGGGGCATTCGCCCTCCGGCGGCCGGTCCGGCCTCCCGGCCCGGGAAGCCTCGGAGCCATGTGGTGATGTCATTTGCCACCCCTTTCGATCCAGGCCCGGATCGTGGCGGGCTTCCACCTTGGGCAACGGCCGACGTGGATGTCCGGTTTCGGAACCTTTCCGGCGGATCGCATCCGTTCGACGCACCGGCGAGAGCAGGAGAGGAGTGCGGCCAGGTCGTCGATGTGGAGCATCGGCTCGATGCCGGCGGGCAACGTCCGGCCGGGCCTGGTCTCGGGGCGCGGATCCTCGGGCTGGTCGATCGGGTCCACATCCGGAGGATGGCGGGAGGGACCCCCTTGGGGTTGGGCCAGTCTGAGGGGGCCAGGGCCATCCACGGCGGGCTTGCGGCGGGGGGCTGGTGTCATTCGACACCCATACGCCAAACTTAAGGCACGTAGTCCAGAAGTATAGGATTCTGTAAGAGTTGGGAGAGGCTGGGATGGATATTGCGGTTTTGGACGCGTGCCCCGGCTTTAAG
>JBAUOX010000223.1:0-7078 GCA_049579985.1 Isosphaeraceae bacterium
TGAATGTCGGAATCGGTCCCCTGCAATTACTGTGAAGTCGATGAAGCCACCGTGGTCTTTGGTCCTGGTGTAGCTCAACCGAACCAGATTGTGCGGTGCAACCGCTGCGGCTTGATGTACGCCAGCCCTCGGGCCAAGGTGCCGGATCACGTCGAGATCGCCGCCTATGACCCGGCGTTCGATCCTTTTCGCCCTGATGACTCCCGGACTCTCAAGGAGCGGCTTCAGGTCAAGGATTATGACCGGACCCGCGCGCTGCTGAACCGGCTTTATCCCCAGCGCGGCAGGCTGCTCGAAGTCGGTAGCAGCCTGGGCTATCTCCTTGACGTCTTCAAGAACGACGGCTGGGACGTCGTGGGCGTGGAGCCTTTCTATCAGGCCTGCCGCCACTCCCGGGAAGAGCTGGGGCTCGAGGTCAACAACGCGATCCTCGAGACCGCCGGCTTGCCCGACGCGGCGTTCGATGTGGTCTTGCTGAACCACGTTATCGAGCACATCGACGACCCCATGCGGACGCTTCGGGAGGTTCATCGGATCCTCAAGCCCGGAGGCCACTTCGTGATTGAAACCCCGCGGTATGACACCCTGACGTTCAAGCTGCTCGGTCGCCGCGAACGGAGCCTCGGCTGTGTCGGCCACATCTATTTTTTCACGACTCAAACCCTGAAAAACCTCTACGAGGCGGCGGGCTTCAAGACGGTGCGGCTCGACTACGTCGGCAGATCGCTCACCGCCGAGCGGCTGCTCTACAACGTCGGCGTGATCAGCAAGAGCCCGAAGCTCAAGCGGACACTGGATCAACTTTCACATCGCCTGGGACTGAAGACCTGGAAGTTGCATCTCAACTTCAGGGATATGCAGCGAGTCTGCGTCCAGAAAGTCGCCGTCGCGTCGACGGTCTCCCGGGTGGCCGGGACGTCAAGAGCGTACGCCAACGAGCTTCGCCGGCTCGCTTGACCTCGCGATCAGAACGATGTTCCGCGACCTCCGGGCAGGTCATTTCCCGATCGGTAGGGTCGCCGCGAACTCTTCGCGCGCGGGCAAGGCGCTCGCAAAAGGAGCGGGTGGGGGACCGTCGCCACAAGCGGAGTCGGACGCCAGGTGAGTGTAGCCGCCAAGGCTCCAGACCAGGTCGCAATTGTGCTGGACATCGAGCATCGTCAGCGTCTGCACGGCCCGGAGCACCAGCATCTGGTCGCTCCAGAGGTCGGTTCTCAAGAGGACCTCGCGCATCCGGGCCCTCACCGTGGCCCAGGGGTCGTCGCCACCCTGCCCTAGCAGCACATTGATCCACCCGTGCACGGCACGGCGATGGCGGCGCAGATAAGCGAGGATCCGGCTGCGCTGCGCCTGGTCGTACGGGGGGAAACAGGGCATGCCGAAGAGGTCGGCGACGGGCCGGCGGACGCGCGGCACGGGGTGCCACAGCTTGCGCAGGTTGATCACCGGGTCGGGCAAACCTGGCGGCAGCATCGTGCCGTCAAGCGTGGCGTCCGCGCCGTGGGCCAGCACCCGCTTCAAGCCCTCGATCGAGAAGGCCAGGGTGGTGATGTCGTCGTGATCGAGCACGCAGGCGGCCACCACGGCCCGCAGGGCCTCGCCGCCCCGGTTGGTGAGGTAGGGAATCTCTCGGGCAAGGTATTCCGGCAACTGGTCGAAGGTCCAGCCGAACTGCTCGAGCCAGCGACCGATCCATTCCAACCTGCGCTGGTGCCCGCTGCGGATTTGCTCGGCGATGATCCGGTCTTGCCGCGACGCACCGATGAAATCGAGGTCGCTCTCCATGAGTGGATGGGCGGCAATTCCCGCCGGTGCGGACGGCAGCGGCAGCCCCAGGTATTCCGCGTCGAACCGGGCCCGCAGCCAGAGCGATCCCATGAAGACAGGTTTGCGCATCCGGTGGATCTTGCGGAGGGCCGCCCAGTAGGTGTCCGACGGCACGTCTTCGTCTTGATCGACCCTGGGGTGGAGGATTTCACGGACGACACGGTAGACCGTACGGATGGCCATGCCGACCACTCCGGCTGCCGCGCCAATCATGAGCACCGGCAGAAAGACGATCCGGCCACGGGACAGGTAGGTCTCATAGAAGGCGTAGGGATTGATGGTCCGCTGCGCCAGGGGAAGCTCGTGGAGCGGGAAGCTGCGGAATGCCCGGCGGACGTTCTGCTGGCGATCCCGGCGCACCAGCTCGGCGACCTGAGGACCGAACCGGGCCTGGATCGCGGCGTCGCGCTGGGGGTCGTCGGCCAGGAAATCGATCGCGGTGAACTCCACCGTCTCGAGGAAGTCGCCGGCTTCCGGCCGCCGGGGTTCGACGTCGGCCTTTGTGACCGCGACCGCGCAGGTGCCCGCCGTGGACACGGGCTCCGGCAGCCGCACTTCATCAGGCTCGATCCTGAGCCGCCTGGCCAGCCAGCTCGCAAAGGCCTGCCGCGATTCGGCTGCGGAGCAGGCCAGACGGTCGAGCGGAATCGCGTGCCGGTTGTAGTCCAGGAGCAGGATCGCCGTTTCCTGGACGATCATCCGGGTGATGTAAGTGAACCAGAGATAGGGACCACCAAGCAGTCGGCCGGCGCGGTTCAGGTCAAGCCGGTCCAGAACCCGCCCCTCGCGGAGCAGGTGGCCCAGGTGGCTGCGCCGCAAGTTGGTGAGCGCAAGGTTGCCCAGCAACTGCACCGAGGCTTTCGTATCGCTCCGGTGGAACGGCGAGCCGTCCAGGTAATCTTGGTAGAGCAGGCGGATGTTCCTCAGGAAGCTCAGCTCGCGGTTCTCGAGCAGAAGCGTTCCGGACGGAGAGAGGCCGGACTGGTCGTCGCGGCGATAGATCTCCGGCATCAGGTTGTCGGATGATCGCAGCAGCAACTCCGGGTCGATGACCCGCTCGGCCAGGAATTGGGCGTCGTGATCGCGGCGAAGGGACTTGAGGTTCTTGGTCTGGGCCGCGAACTGAGCCTCGACGACCCGCTCGCAATAGTCGGCCGACTGGTTGGCGATCTTGCGGAACCAGGATCCGAGCAGCCAGAAGCCCAGGCAGATCACGCCCAGGACGATCACCGGCCAGCCGAGCAGGTTCTGGAGCCTGTCCACGAAGCCACGGAATGGCCGGAACACTGGTACCAAACTGACCACCAGGAAGAGCACGAGGAAGGCGGATCCCAACCAGAGCAGCCGCCTGGCCGGGGTGCGGGTCGCGCTCACGATCGTCGCCCCCAGGCGGTCGAGAAAGACCGGTGGCGACAGCGTTCCCTCCAAGTCGGCCAGGAAATAAACGATATCGAGGAACCGCTGGACCAGGTGGCCCAGATAATTGGCGGCCAGGGTGACGGCCTCGGCAGGGCTCTTGTGGCGATAGGCGACCAGGTTGCGGATCACCCGCAGACGCCTGAGCAAAGGTAGGTCCAGGAGCCTGAGATAACGATCGGCGGAGGTGACGAACCCGGGTCCCATCTGGTCGACGAGCCGTTCGGGACTGAGCTGGATCAAGCGGTCCACCAGGGCCTCGACGGGAACCTCGCGTCCTTCTCGTGCTTCGGACTCCTCGCCTGAGCCGTCGAAGGCCTCGGCGGGAAGCGCCTCGATCCGGATGTCCAGGTCGGCCAGGACGCGCGCCGCGAGCTGCTGGCGATCGACCTGGTCGATGCGGGCTGCAACCGCGGCGGCATGTTCCTGCTCGCCACGCAGGGCGGCCAGGCGGTGACGATCGCTCGATTCAGGGCGCTGGGTGTGGTAGGGCTCGAACAACACGATGTTGCGGTTGAGCAGCCCCGCGTGCTTGCGAACCAGGCGATCGCTGAGTCGCAGGAAGAACAATCCCAGCCGCGCGATGCGCACGACCGGCAGCGCGAGGCGTACGAACCGCAAGATCTGCACGAGCCGGCCCAGCCGCAAGAACCTGAGCAGCCATAAAGCCTTGGCGGCGTGCGTCAACCCTGTCTCCACCTGCTTAGAGGCAAGCTGGTACGAGAGGAATCCAAACGGCAGCGAAGCGAGGAAATCGATCACGAAATGGCGCAGGAAGTAGAGCCCCTTGCGGGGAGCCAGGGCCAGGCGGAGTGCGAACTCCGCGAGCAGGGCCGAGCAGGTCGCCAGGTCGGCCCAGGCAAGCCAGGCGCGGTGGGCGTCGGAGAGCCGATGGGCGCGATCGAGGAGACCGTCGGTCACGATCAGGCCGACGAGCAGGAGGATCAGCCAGAGCACCGCGGTCTCGATGGCCTTGACGAAGCGCGGCCCCAGCAGGTTCTCAAGCCGTAGCGCCAGCAGCTTCTCTTGCCATTCACCTCGCACCGTGCGCTGCAACCGCTCGAGCTCGCGAACCTGGCGGCCGATCCGTTCTCGCGCCTGGTTTTCGTCGGCTTCTTCCTGAAGCACGCTCTCGCGGCTGCGATCGATCGATTCGGCCGGTGCCTGGCCCTCGGGCGCGGGCTTCGATCGCGGGGCGACCGCCAGCCCGCGGAGGATGATGGCGAGCTGCGCGAGGTCTTGCCGCGCCAGCTCCAGCCTGCTTACGGCTCTGCGCAGAGGCAAGTCCTCGAGGAATGCGATCATCTCGCTGATCTCGTCCCGGGTGTGCTGGGCGGCTCGCTCGCAAGGCCGGCGCGCCTCGGCGAGGCTCAACTGCCGAAGCTGGGCCCCGGCACGGTCGGCCAGCTCGATCCGGCGTAGGGAGAGTACGTCGGCCCATTCCGCGGGATCGCCACCCAGCCACAGGGGGTGTCCATCGCCGTCGTTCGTCGATTCGAGCGCTGACACCCGTGCCTGCAGCCGCGAGTGCTCCAGCCGCAACGTCAGCAACTGCTCCGGAGTTGCACCCACGGTGGAGCGGCCCAGCTCGGTCCGGATTCTTCGTTCCAGGAGCAAACCCCGCATCCGCTGGCACCGGGCCAGCAGGCGCTCACCTTCTGCGTCCGGTCGACGTCGCGGCTCGGCCGAGAGAGTCAGCCCGTTGTGAACCCGCTCGAGATCCACCTCCAGCGAAGCCGTGCGGCTCATGGGCGGATCACGATCCAGCCGGGCAACGAGCACGCTCAGCCATTCCAGATCGGTCCGCAGACCCTCCACCGCCAGAGCGCGGCCCAGCGGGTCGAGCGTATGGTCGGTCAAGAGATTGCGGAGCGTGATCCGAGACTCCAACAGCCATTCCTTCACCCGCCCGGCAAGGAGCTGGTGGTCGCCAGCGGCGAGCTCGCGATCATCGAGAACTGCACCCACGGCCTGCCGCAATTTCGACAGCCGCCGCAGGATGGCCCGCCGGCAACCCTCGGACGCGGCATCAGGCGGCCGATGATCCAGGGGACGCCGCAGCCGGATGCCCGCGTCGATATGTCCGAGCAACCGCGTCAGGAACTCGCCCTCGCCCCGCTCTCCCGACTCGATTAGCTGCCGGGCCTGCTCGCACCAGTCGTCCGGCTCCCATCTGATCTCGTCCACAAACCTCGCTCCGGTGCGGGTTGAACCTTCGGCGTCGCCTGCCGGTATCACGAAGTTCCATTCCGGGTTCTTGGAGCTCTCGTCAGAATAGTTAGCTCATGACGGCAGATTCTTGCGAAAAAACCGCAGCCAGTTGCCGTGAAAGATGTCGTCGATTGCGCTGTCGGCCAGTTGTCCGCGCGCCGTGGCCGAGGCAATCTCCTGGTTGGCGAAGTCGAGGCTGATCCGGGCATGTCCCTCCGGCTGGCGGATTTCCGGCTTGGCCCGGGCCAGCAGCGTCGCCTGGCAAACCGCGATCCCCGCCCGCCGCATCTCCGGCAGCGTCGTCATTGCCCTTCCTCGCGATGGGTGGTCGGTCATTCCCACTTCATCCCGGTTCAACCGGTCCAGGTCGAGCATGATGTCGCGTCCCCACGAAAGCGCATTCCAGGCCAGATCCAGATGCCCGTCGATCCACCATCTCATCGGCCGTTACCCCCGCCCGTCCTCGAGGTTGCTCGCTCGTCACGTCGCCTTGATTCGTCACGTCGCCTCGATCATGATTATGGTATATCCGATCGCACGCTCGATCCGCAACGGATAGACATTCACGCATTACTGTTTGATACAGTGTCGAGCTTGGCGCATGGAAAGAAGGCCTGGGCGATGATCCCATTTGCGAAGCGATTCCCGGAGCTGGGCCCGCGAGAGACACGCACGGCGTTCTTCCCGGACGACGACGCGGTTCCTCGGGGCAATTACGCATTTCTCGAGTTGTACTGCGAAGAAGAGGACTGCGACTGTCGCCGCGTGATGCTCACGGTGATCGAGGAGTCGACTCCGGGAAAGATCTGGGCGACCATCAGTTTCGGTTGGGACCCGCCCGAGTGGTTCACCGACGAGACTGAAGACCTTGGGGCTACGGCCTCCGGCGCATTCCTGGATCCGCTTGGCCCGCAGTCGGAGCACGCGACGGAGTTCCTTGATCTCTTCGAGCAGATGATCACTCAGGACCCGGCCTACCTGGAGCGGCTGAAACGGCATTACGCCATGTTCAAGGCAGCCCAACCGACCCGGAAGCGATCGTGGGAGACGCCGGACCCCGCGAGGCGAGCGAAGCGACCCAAGCCCGAGCTGCTGAAAAAGCGAAGGAAGCTCCGCTGAGTGATCGCCAGCGGAGCGGCTCAGCGGTCGAGGGGGAGGCGTGACTTGCGGCTGTGATCCGGGATTTTCCCTGATTACCAATTGATGAGCGGTTCGGCCTGCTCACATGCGGACTGCGGACTACGGACCATCCGATCGGCTGCAATTCAGACGTAAGCCGGCGGGGCGGCACCAGGGCCTAGGACGCCGCGAGGCGCGGCGCGGGCTGAACCTCGTCCGGTTCCCCGCGTTTTCTCGCTCCGCCCCTCCTGAAGCATCCTACAAGGCCGTCGCCTCTCGACCCTCCCCCTTTTCACTCGGGATGACTTTTTTTGGTTTTTTCCCGCCGCGCCTCAAACATTCCTCGCTATCTGTAGGTATATAGTAATAGTGATCTACAGATAGGCCGAGGACCCAATTCATGAGCCAAGAGATCAGCTCGCTCCGCTCCGAACTTCTGAAAGCCCAGCAGCAGCTCCCTCAATTGCTCGAAGCATGCCTCGCAAGAGAACCGCTGCTCCCAGGC
>JBAUOX010000224.1:0-2889 GCA_049579985.1 Isosphaeraceae bacterium
GTGCAATGGCCTCCGCCAGGTCGCGTTCCTCCGCCGCGGAGAGCAATGAAACCTGATTGATGTCCCGAAAATAGGACTGAAGATGGCTCGCGACGCCGTATCCCTTCGCTGTGGTGCCGTTCATCAAGGTGCTCCCTGATCACAGTCGCCTTCACTGGAGAAAGACCACTGTCGTCGTGGTCACATCAGAGGCACTCCTATAACGCCTGGAGAAATCGGAGCGACCTGTCTGTCTCATTCCATGAGACCACGCCAGATTGCTAGACCATGCAACCCTGCTGAGCTTTCTCCGGTCTTCCCACCATGGAAGCGAGTGTCATCCTAGGCCAGTTGCAAGGAGCAACCAAAACCGGCAGGAAAACTGATTTTTTTGGCGAAGATTTCTGAGTCTGCCACATTAAGGGCAGTTTGGGCGGAATATGCCACTCTTGATACCGATCAGTCCCTTGAGGAAGTCACGGATTCTTTCTTAACAAAAAATTGAAGAACTGGAGTTCTTGTCGGCTGTTCCGGGCTGCCGACTATCAATTTCGCTGGCGATGAAGTTTAATTAATGTCAGCTCCGGATTCTATGTTTGGGTCAGGGAGCTTGGGTTCCGGCCGATCGAGGGCGAACCGTCGCGGGTTGGTGAACTGGCGGGATCTTCCGGGAGCGGGCGGCGACCCAAGCATCGACCCGTTACAGAAGGGGAGGCGGTGATGCCCAATGAGCCGGACATCTCCGATCTGATTGCGCGAGCCAAGGCGGGAGACGAGACGGCGATCCGCGAGTTCCTGACCCGGTTCGAGCCGGAGGTGCGCATCATGGTGCGCGGCCGTCTTCCCAGGATGCTTCGGACCCAGTTCGATTCGATGGATTTCGTCCAAGCGGTCTGGCAGAGCTTCTTTGCCGATATCCGGAGCAGTTCCCGGCAATTCGAGAACGTCTATCATCTGCGCGGTTTTCTGGCCGGGGTCGCCCGCAACAAGGTTTACGAGGAGCATCGCCGGCTGACCAGGACCAAGAAGCACGCCCTGGCGCGAGAGCAGAGTCTCTACGTCCGGCGCGGGTCACGCGAGGTCGAGCTTGCGCTGATCTCGCCAGAGCCGACCCCAAGCCAGGCCGTGCAGGCCAGCGACCGACTGGCGCAGCTCGTCGCGCGGTGCAGCCCGCTCGAGGCGCAGGTCATCACACTGCGCCATCAGGAGATGACTTTTGATGAGATCGCCAGGCGGACGGGAGTCAGCGAGCGCTCGGTCCGGCGGATCATCGACGAGGCCCGCGAGCGGATGGAGGCGAGGGGATGGCGGTGATTCCTTGGCGCGCACTGCCAGTGGCTTCTCGAGACGCTCAGGTTCCTGGAGAGCGCAGGGCCCGCCGCGACTCACTCGACCGCGATCAAGGACGCAGCCGACGCACTGGAAGAGCGAGCTCACGCCTTCAGCCCTTTGAGGTCTTGCCGGTCGGATCGACCTTGATACGGGAGCCGTCGCATCGAACCGGCTTGCCGGCCGAGCTCACGTCGCGGTCGCAGACGCGGCCGGTCGGATACGCGGCCGGTTCGATCTCCCGGGAGCACCAGGCGGCTCTGGACGACTTCACCGAGAAATGGACAAAGAGAGAGATCTCCGATGCGGAGGCTTACCTCGCTCGCCTGGGTCAGGTGGCCCCAGCGCTGGCGGTCGAGTTGATCTACCGTGAGTATTGCCTGGCCGAGCTGGCGGGATCTCAGCCGGACCCCGCGGTGTTCCTTGACCGGTTTCCCGCGCATCGCGAAATGCTGGGACGGCTCTTCTCGGTCCATCGCGCGTGCTCCTCTTCTCAACTGGAATTCTGGATCGAGCCGACCGCCGGGGCGGATGTCTTTCCCGAGGCCGGCGACGAGATCGGTCCTTACCTGCTACGGCGCGAGCTTGGGCGAGGGGCCTTCGCGCGAGTCTTCCTGGCAGAGCAGGGCGACCTGGAAAACCGGCTGGTGATCCTGAAGCTGTCAACGAGGCCAACGCGCGAGCCATGGCTGCTGGCCCGGGCACGGCATTCCCACATCGTCGAGATCCTGTCGCATGCCGTGGTCGATGATGGAGCTTTCCAGCTCATCTGCATGCCGTTCCTGGGAGGCGCGACCCTCTCGGCCGTGCTCGATCATCGCCGCCGGTTCCGCCGGCCTCGTGGCTCGCGTGGCGATCTGCTCAAGGACCTCGACGCCGTCGCCGCCGCCGAGTACTCCGGCGTCAATCCGGCGCGTCCGGCGCGCGAGATCCTGAACAGTCTGACCGACTGCCAGGCCATGGCCTGGATCACGGCCCGGCTGGCCGACGCCCTTGACCATGCGCAATGCCGCGACGTCATCCATGGCGATGTGAAGCCATCGAACATCCTGCTGACGGCCGACGGCAACCCGATGCTTCTGGACTTCAACCTGGCCTGGAACTGGTCGTTCGACGAGACCAACGGTCCGCTCGAAAATCCGGGAGGGACCCTGGCCTACATGGCGCCGGAACGCTTGGGGGCGCTCGCCTCCGGGGGTTCCACCGCCCTCGATACCTGGCGTTCGAGCGAGGTCGAGCCCTCGGAGGGCGACGATCCGCACAGTGCCGACATTTATTCGCTGGGGATCGTCTTGCTGGAAGCCCTCACGACCGCGTCGTCGCCGTCGGCGGTGATGCGCGATCGGGACGCCCCGGCACGTGCGGCACAGGAGCTGCGCGACCTGGCGGCGGAATATGGCTCGTTCCGCGAACGCGGGGCTTTGGCCGTCATTCGCGCCGCCGAGTCCGCCGCCGGTCAGACGATCCCCCCTGCCCTTCGCGCAATTCTCGAGCGTTGCCTGGCCGTCCGCCCCGCGGGCCGATACCGGCGGGCGCTCGAGCTGGCCGAGGATCTGGACCGCTGGCGGGCCGACCTGCCGC
>JBAUOX010000225.1:0-4674 GCA_049579985.1 Isosphaeraceae bacterium
CACCGCGAAACCACCCAGTCGTGTGAGGGACAGCGATTCCACAGCGTGACGAACCGGGTGCATTTGACGTGCACGCCCGGATCAGTGGGGGACCTGGGTGGACGACCACCCAGGTCTACCCGGCCCACGGAAGGTTGCTGAATCAGTATGCCTCGGGCGTTCCGGTGATTTTCGCGCTGGCGATCATGGGACTGGTGCCGGCGGTGGTCTTGTACATGCTCGTCGACAACTACGCGGCCTTCAGCGGTACTCCCTTCGGGATGAAGGTCAGGTTCGGTGGGCCGGCGGCGATCTGGGCCACTGTGTTTATTTTGGGGATGTTGTACCAGCGGTCCTTGCCGACCGGGGACCAACTACTCGCGTGCAGCATCTACTTTCATCTCCCGGAAACACCAAACGACAAAGTGCCCGCGGACGGCAACATCACACTCCAGCTCGACGAGCCGAAGAGCGTGCCCATCACGCAGGGCTTCGCCTTGGTAGCCCGAATACCGGTCGGCGACGGCGGGAGGCCCGTGAATTTCAGCCTGGCTCTCCCCGGATACGAATTGGTCGACAAGAAGATGACGATCGAGCTGGCGGCGAACAAGCGCATCTACGTGCCGGTGAAACGCTCCGAGGAGCTTGGCGTTCATAACGATCGCGCCTTTACGTGTGGATTTTATTTCCACGAGCTCGAGGACCGAGGCGCCTTGGTCCGCGTCGACGGCAAGCTGACGCTCCAGCTTGACGAGCCGAAGTCCGTGCCCATCAGCCAGGGATACGCCTCGGCCGCGAACCTCCAGGCGTCCTGGGACGGCCGGGACGTCTCCTACGTTGTGGAACTCCCGGGCTATCGCGTCGCCGAGAAGAACGCCAAGGCGCGGCTTCAGCGGGATGGGCGGGTTTACATTTCGGTCCAGCCGAAGGAAAAATGATCGGGCGTCAGAAAAGGTGCCAGGTGGAGTGCACGATCGATGGCGATTCCATTCGCGTGTGCGTGTGGGAAGACGCTGGGGACAGAAAGGGTACATCGCTAAATCTTGACGCAGATTAGGCGGTTCAGGCAGGCTTTCGACAGGTTTCGGAGGTTTCCGACGCTTGGGGCGTTTCTGACTGTTTGAACTCCGCGTTTTCTAGACATTTCTAGACATTTTACGATCCATCTGTTCAGTCCATGGATACTCAGCTCGGCGCGCGGCATCGACGGCGGCCCCCGACGATTCACCGAGGTCGTGCTCAACGCGTGGGGCGTGGGGCGAGAGAATAGTGGCCCGTGGCCGGTGGGTGGCTCTTTCCGCGCCTCCTACCGCTCCACTCCATCGTCACTTGCCGGTCCGGGTCGGGATGTCATACCCTGGAAACATTCGAAGAGGCAAAGGACTGAACGGAACTCAACCTGCGGAATCAATCGGAAATGGCGGAACAACCGAAGTTTGCCGGAGAGCTGGAGTTCGTCAAGGAGCTGGCGAGCGAGGCCGCGGCCGTGGCGATTTCGCGGGCGAAGCGGGTAACGCCCGTCGAGAAGGCGAATCTCAGCTTCGTGACCGATCTCGATCAGGACCTCGAGCAGTTGATACGCCGGCGCCTGGGCGAGCGGTACCCGGACGATCGTCTGACCGGCGAGGAGTATGCGGCCGAGGGGGGCAGCGGTCCGCGACGATGGTCGATCGACCCGATCGACGGCACCGGCAACCTCGTCCACGGGCTGCCGCTCTGGGCCATCAGCATCGGCCTGATCGAGAACGGGCAGCCGGTCCTGGGCGTCATCGCCATCCCGCCGCTGGCCGAGCTGTACTGGGCCGTCAAGGGGCAGGGGGCTTGGCTGGACGGGAAGCAACTCCAGGCCCACGACGCCGAATCGATCCATCGCGAGGACAATATCTGCCTCGCGACCAACGCGATGCGGGCCATCGATACCCGGTCGTTCCCCGGGCGGATCCGCGACCTGGGAAGCGCCTGCTGCGAGCAGGTCTTCGTGGCGGCCAACCGGCTTCAGGCCTGCACGTTCCTGGGCGAGGGCGCGCACGACATCGCCGCGGGCGTGGTCATCTCGAGCGAGGCCGGCTGCGTCTTCGGCACGCTGGGTGGTGAGCGGCTCGATCCGGCGGAGATGGTCCGCCGCACGCCGATCACCACGCCGACCTTCGTGGCCCCGCCCCGCCGGCTCCAGGTCCTCGAGCGGTTGGCCCGACCGCTGCCGCCCCGAGAAGGCTCCTGAACCTGAATCGCGTCATCGCTCGCCTGCCCGAATCGATCACCATGAGACTTTTCTGGTTCGAGCCGCCGACATCGAATCCATCTCCATGAACTGCCGGCCGGCGGGCCTGGAGACATTCGGTCTCCTGGGCGAACCGGTGGGGCCAAAGACCACCAGCCGGGGCCGGCTGGGACGAAGCAAGGCTTGAGGTGGACCCATGGGTCACTGGGGAGTCAAGAGCTACGAGAACGACGATGCGGACGACGCCCTCGACGCAGGGTTCGAGGAGGTCCACGGCGACCTCTACGAGGAACTGATGGACGACCGCAACCCGCTGTCCTTCGAACAGGTTCAGAAACGCCTGGCCGATGGCCGGACCCTGACCGCGGCCGTCGCTGTCCTGGAGGAGATGGTCGGGGCCGCGCTCGCGAGTGACTCCACGGCGTGGGACGAGGCGGCCCGGCTGTCGCTGGCCGGCATCGTCGTCCGCCATGCCGAGTGCGGCGTGCCGATCCCGCACGACCTGCTCAACCTCGCCCTCGAATGGCTCGAACACGAGGAGATCGACTGGGACGAAGAAACCAAGCGGCGGTTGAGAAGGGAAAAGGAGATCTCGCTCCTGCGGCAGAGCAGGAGCGCACCTCCGGACTCCGGCGAGAAAGGCTGAGCGGAGCATTCTTCGCGTCTTTTCCTTTGAATTCCGCCCGGCCATTTCGCAAAGTACTGGGATTCGCGAAATGAGACCCGGACGCCCCGATCCTTGAGATGACACAGCCCTCGGATTCCGCGGCCCTCGATTGGCCCGAATGCAGCAAACCAGCGCCTGCCGACTTCGGTTCTCGGAAGAGTCTCTGGGCCGGCTGGTTGCTCGTGACCGGGCTGCTGCTGCCGGTCGTGATCGCGATCTGGACGGTCCCGGGATTCTCGACCCAGGATGGCCCGACCCATCTTTACAATGCCTGGATTCTCTCCCGGTCGTTCGAGCCTGGTTCTCCCTACCAGGCTTATTACCAGGTCCGCTGGCAGCCCCTCCCGAACTGGGCGGGACACCTGGCGCTTGCGGGGCTGGTTCGGGTCGTCTCCCCCGGGACCGCCGACCGGATCATGATCACGATGACTCTGGTGGGGTTTGCCGTCGCGCTTCTCTGGCTGCGCTGGAAAGTCCGCGGCGGGGAAGCGATGCCAGGCACTTGCTTGCTGATTGTGAGCCTGGCGCCGAACTTCCTCTGGCTCCTGGGATTCACGAGCTTTCTGCTGGGTTGTTGCCTGTTGCCGATAACGCTGGGCGTCTGGTGGAGCGGACGCGATCGTCTCGGCGCCGGGCGGCTGGTCGCACTCGCGGTCCTTGTCGTTCTCGGGTACTTCTGCCACCTGGTCAGCCTGGGTTTGACCGCGGCCGGGCTGGGAATCCTGGCCCTGTTCGCACCAGCACAGGACAGGACAGGAGCAGGGTGGGAAAGCTGGTTCAGGCGACTGGGCCGTACGGCCGCCAGTCTCCTGCCCCTCGTTCTGCTGGGGATCGTTTACCTGCGACTCTCCCGCCAGGGAGGGCCGATGAATCCGCTCTGGCCGAACCTGACCAGTCCCGATCTACCCACGGCCTGGGTGGCGCGTCTGGGCTGGGTCGACCCGCTCACGCTTTCGAAGAAGGTGGTGCTGCCCTTCACCGATCACTCGAGCGCGCTGTTCGCCGCGTTCGCGCCGGTGGTCTGGCTCTGCCTGGCGGTACTGACCTGCCTGGTGGGATCAATCGCGGCCAGCCTGACCGACAAGACGCGACTTGACGGGTCGCAACACTTGATGTGGCAGGCAACCCCCGCGCAACGCGTCGCGCGCCGGCACACGCGAGCGGCTTGGTTGCTCTATGGAGTTCTCATGCTGCTGGGGGGAATTCTCGGTCCTGACTCGCTAGGTTCGGGGCACGGCGAATACCTGCCTCAGCGACTGATGCTGCTGGGCCTGGTCGCGATGGTGCCCGCGTTTGACATCCCGCTTGCAACGAGGTGGGGCCGCCTGGCCGCCGGCTGTCTGGCGGCCGCCATCGGGCTGCAGACGGTGATCGTCTGGGATTACGCCTTTCACTGCAAACACACGGCGGTGCAGATCATCAAGGCAAGCGAGCTTGTCGGCCGCGACCAGAGGATTGCCCCACTGCTGACTGGCATTCGCAGCCGGTTCCGGGCCAATCCGCTGCTTCACGCGGATAGCTGGCTCGGGGTTGGCACCGGGAACATTCTCTGGAGCAACTACGAGGCCCGGTACTACTACTTTCCGGTGCAGTTCCGGCCGGGCCTGGATCGTGCTGATCCCAAAGACTTCGAGCGTTTGAGCCTCAGCTCGGACCCGCGCCCCGGGGAAACGTGCGTACGGTTGTGGGAGCAGATTCTCTCCAGGCACGCGTGCTCGATCGACCGGGTCGTGGCCTGGAAGAGCGATCCCTCGCTCGATGCGATCACCGGGCGATGGTACGACCTCGTGGCCGAGCGTGGCGATGT
>JBAUOX010000226.1:0-4377 GCA_049579985.1 Isosphaeraceae bacterium
GACTTGGTGGCGGTGGCGAGCGGTCGCGACGCGCGCCTCCCCAACTGGTTGGCCGCGCTGGGGTACGCGACGCCGCCAGAGACGGTGGTGAACGCGTTCCTGGGCTACGCCACGCGCCTTTATCGCCCCCCTCGGAGCTTCCGGGCCGACTGGAAGGGCTTACACATTCAAGCAGCGCCGCCCGACCACCCACGCGTGGGGGTGGTCATCCCGGTGGAGGGAGGGCGCTGGTTAGTGACGTTAACCGGCGGGGATGGCGACTACCCGCCGACCGACGAGGCCGGTTTCCTCGATGGCGCCCGCACCCTGCGCATCCCCGACCTCTACGAGGCCATCACGGACGCCGAGCCGCTCGGGCCGATCGTCGGCTACCGCGCGACCGAGAACCGCCTGCGGCACTACGAGCGCGTGAGACGCTGGCCGGAGGGGCTGGTCGCGCTCGGGGATGCGGTGTGTGCCCTCAACCCGGTCTACGGCCAGGGGATGACGACGGCCGCCCTCGGTGCCGAGGTCCTGGACCGCTGCCTCAGGCGGTCCCGCGCGCCGCAGTGCATCCGGCCGGGCACGGGCCGGAAGTTCCAGCGGGAGCTGGCGCGGACAATCGCCGCCCCGTGGCTGCTGGCCACCGGCACGGACTACCGCTTTCGGCGCACTGAAGGACCGCCGCGGCGGCGGTCCACTCGGATGATGCACCGTTACGTCGATGCGTTGACCCGGCTTGCGACGCGCAACACGGGCGTGCGACGGCGGCTGATGGAGGTGCTCCACCTGCTCCGCCCGCCCGCGGCGCTCTTCGGCCCCAGCATCCTGGGGCCGATGGCGTGGGCCTGGCTGACGGGCGGCGCGGCGGAGTAGGGCTCGCCGGCCCAGGGCAATAACGGCCAAGGCTTTTCACCCGGCAGCCCCCTCTCAGCGAGATGGGTGTCCGTCAACAGGGAAGGGTAAAGCGATTCTCCCGGAAGCGTGACGGGTCAAGCCCGTGGAGCCCTCCACTTGATGCGGCCCGCTTCCGCCCTTGTCATCTTCCGGAGATGGCCTCGGGCAGGCGTCGGCTGCTACAGCAGTCTGGGGTTTCGGGCTCCTCATGCCTTCCCCACTCATTCTACGAAGATTGGATGGCCTTCGTTCGCGATCTTCCGGATGAGATTCAGACGCATTCAGAGCCTGGTTTGCCCCCTCCCGAGGCCCGTTTTGCACGGCAGGAATCGCGCCTCATCCAGTGATGCAAGATCTTGTACCTGCCTTCCCGTGCTGATAGTATGGTCCATCAGGAGGAACCCCTATGAAACCTGTTGCATCGACCATCGTTGTCACGTTGGTTTTGTCGCTGGCCTCGCTCCTGCAAGCGCAAGGGACGGGTGAACCCCAGGACAAGGCGAGCATCTGGATGAGGCAGAAGCTCCGAGCCTCCCAGGAGATCCTTAAGGGGCTGGCGGATGGCGACTTCAACACCATCGGGGCCAATGCCCGGTCCATGAACCTCATGGAGTACCTGGAGAAATGGGCCCGCGCCGACAGGCCTGAGTACCGAACCCAGCTGCAGCTCTTCGAGTTCGCCGATCGCGAGCTGATCCGGGCCGCCTCGGACAAGAACCTCGAAGCCGCGACCCTGGCCTACACCCAGTTGACCATCAGTTGCGTGAATTGCCACAAGCTTGTCCGCGCCGCGAAGAAATAGGGGGTTCGATCGAAACGTGCTCAGCGTGGGACAGGCACAAACCCTGTCGGCCGTCATCACGCCCAACGATACCGACGACTACAAGACGGTCAACGCGTCGACAACGATCGACGTCACCACGTAGCCGGCGCTGATCCCGGTTGCGATCGTCATCCCCAATACCGAGGACAATTCGTCCATCACCAACGACGCGACGCCGCAAGTGACCTACACGGGCACGGTGACGGCGTGCAGCTCCGGAACCCCCGCCGCGGGCGAAACGGTGACCGGCACGCTCAACGGAGTCAACGCGACCACACAAATCGGCGCGAACGGGGCATTCAGCATCACTTTCAACACCGCGACACTGCCGGCCTCGGGCTCCGCCTATAACGTGTCGTTCTCATGCGGTGGTGATAATCTGTTCGCTGCTAAGACGACGGAGCTGTTTTACGCGCTGATCGTCTATCAGGCCGTGCCGGTCGTCCAGGGCGTAACAACCTGATCGCCTCGGTTTGCATTTCGACTCGTAATGTCCGGCCCCCCGAAACTCACCCCATCTCGTAGGACGACTCCTTGCCGGTATGCGGACCATAACGCCGGACCAACTTGAAGAGGTCGCCGCTGTCGGAGAGGGGTATCCAATCATCGATCGACCCGAGGAAGCACCAACGTTCGGCGGCGAAACTGCGACGATCCTCTTCTCCCACATTGACGGCACGGCAGTCCATCCCCCCAAGCCCGCGCAAAACCCTAAGCCGGGGATGAGCAGGCTCACGACTCGAAAAACGCCGCGCAGGCGTGTGCTCATGATCGGCAATCTGGCGCCCTCGAAGGTTTGACCAACATTTAACAACCGGCAAGACGGCGGGTATTGTCAAGAGACAACATGACCGGCGTTCCAATGTACTCGCTACCTTCAACAAAGGCGTTTTTTCTGGAAGAGTCGGCACCATGGTGTTAAGATGACTACCTGTCTGCCCGGAGCCGACCTGGGCGAGAGGGAGCGGTGAGGCTCTTCCTCTTCGTAGATCGAGGTGGAGCGGGGACGGCGCGATCGTGGAATGGACAAGCGATCAAATCTTGAAGCTTGCTCCTGATTCGGGCTCGGCCCGGTCGGGGCGAGACCTGGGCGCTGCGCGGAAGTGGGTTTCCCTGGGCTGCAACGATCAGGCGTGCTGGGGAGAATGCCAGGGGAGCGGATCGGTTCCCTACCAGACGCAGATCGACCTGGGGGAACCGGCATTTCGTTGCTCGTGTCCCAGCCGTAAATTTCCGTGCAAGCACGCCCTGGGCCTGTTCCTTCTGTATGCAGAGCAGCGGGGCGTCCTCTCGGCAAGTGCGCCGCCTGCGTGGGTTGACGAGTGGCTGACCGCGAGGGCGAAGAAGGCCGAACAGCGGGCGAAAAAGACCGAATCGGCTGGAGACGGGGAGCCCGTTGCGGTGGTGGATGCCGCCGCGCAAGCGAGGCGCGCGGCGGACCGCGAGGCCAAGGTTGCGGCGGGATTGGTGGAGCTGAAACGCTGGCTGCTCGACCTGGTCCGCCAAGGACTGGCTTCGGTCCAGGGCCGGCCCTACAGCTTCTGGGAATCGGTCGCGGCCCGGATGGTCGACGCTCAGGCCCCCGGCGCGGCTCGCCTGGTGCGCGACCTCGCCGGCATCCCCGCCTCGGGCGAGGGCTGGCCCGATCGGCTCCTGGAACGGCTGGGACGCCTGCTTCTGCTAGTCGAGGGCTATTCGCGGATCGCCGATCTCCCCGAGCCGATCCAGGCCGATCTCCGCTCCCTGATCGGCTGGACTCATGACCAGAAGGAGTTGCTCGGCCGCCCGGGTGTGCGCGAACAATGGTTCGTCCCGGGCAGGCGCATCGAGATCCGGGACGGGCTCAAGGTTCAGCGCAACTGGCTGTGGGGCCAGACAACCGGCCGCGCTGCGCTGGTGCTGAACTTCGCCGCGGGCAATCAACCGCTCGATGTCAGCCTGGTGCCGGGAACGGGCATCGACGCGGAGCTTGTGTTCTTCCCTTCTTCATGGCCGCTTCGTGCACTGGTCAAGGATCGGAGTGGCTCGCCTGCGACCATCGAGTCCATGAAGGGAGAGCCATCGCTCGAACGGGCGATCGAAGGCTATGGCGCCGTGCTGGCCGTCAACCCCTGGATCGAACGGCTGCCTCTCTCTCTCGAAGGCATGACCCCATCGTTCCGGGACGGTCACTGGTTCATCCGCGACGCCGAGGGCTACCAGATGTCGCTCTCCCCGCGCTTCGATCAAGGCTGGTGGATCCTGGCGTGCTCGGGCGGCAACCCGATCGGGGTCTTCGGAGAATTCGACGGCGACTCGCTCCGACCCTTGAGCCTCTGGAACGATCGCGGTTTTCGTTCGCTCCCTGGCGCCGAGGATTCGTAGGGTAAGCGTCAACGACCGTCGCCTGCAGGCGACGGCTTGTGTAAGGGCTGTCACGACGTAAGCGTTGACTAGGGGGCTTTGATGTCTCGACACCAGAGCAGACGCGAAGCGGGCTACCGAAAGCACGTCTCGGATGCTTCTCCAGTCCGGACCGCTGCTGGCCGCGCCCAAGCCGACGACGGGCCTCCCCACACTTCGTGCGTGGGCCCGTCTAAGCCTGCCTCGCAACCCCGAGGAGAGAATACCGGCGACCGGCCGGGCCGGGCCCACGCCCCGCAGGGGTGGGGTGGGTCGGCATCTTCCGGTCATTCCGT
>JBAUOX010000227.1:0-4872 GCA_049579985.1 Isosphaeraceae bacterium
CCGACCGATTGGACTCGCCCAGCGGACCTGGCTTGCGAGTGCCAATACTGTGCCGAGCTCAAGGCCTTTCTGGCCGACCCCGCAAACGAGGTCGGACGCATTCCGGCCCGCGAAGAGATGCGCCACCATCTGATCGGTATCATTGACCGGCATCAGTGCGACATCAAACATTCACTGGAGCGCAAGGGGAGTCCTTATTCATTGGTGCTCATGAAGACAAATGGCTCATTCGAACGGGCCGTCAAGCGTTTCGAGGCGAACCGCCGGCTCCTGAACGCCTTGCCGATTGCCGAATAATCCAGCCGGACCGACCGATAAGCAGATTTTCACGCTGAGGAAGCGCATGGGTGATGTCGAATCACCGTACGCGTCCGTGGGGTTCGTTCGGGCACCGACTACTTCACTAAAGACGTTTTGATGAGCGACTCGATCGCGTCGCTTAGGGTGTACCCGGGGTTGCCCAGCCAGTGCTGCATGGCGACGATCTGCCGGACCTGTAATGCCAGCTTGAAACCCCCAATGCCGTCCTCGGCGTAGTGGACGGGAAGCCGTTCGATCTGCGGCAGCGGTTCCTCGGCGCGGGATGTGAAATCCTTGAAACCCTCGAGGATCATCTTGCGTTTCTCTTCCGGATCCGCAATGTCGGCGGCCTTCTTGGCGAGCCGTTGCACCAAGGCTGCGGGATCGATGCCGGTGCCGACCTGCCGATCGAAGAGGGCGTCGGGGGTCAGTAGCTGGTTCTCCTTGGTGACGGGAAAGAGTCGATTCACGATTTCGGCGTGCTCCAGTGCGACGAGCTTCCGGGGAAGATGCGTATCAAAGAACGGAATCGCCAATACGGCGCGCTCGCAAGAGCGGAGGTCGAGGAGGAGGGTTTCCTTCGTTCGCAGGAAGAAGGCGCCGATCACGATCGGATGAAGCTCTTTCGGAAACTGGGCGTAAGATCGGTGGAATCGAAGATTCTTGGCCTCATGGGCGTAGAGCCATACCCAGCGCTTCCGGGGGGCATCGTATTCCAGACAGCGAAGCTTCTCGAACGCCCGTTTCAGCCCCGGGTGGTTCAAGACCCTGTAATGAAGCCGGACCGGCTGGAAGTGCTCGCCCGTCATCGTTCCTAGAAGAGGTTGATCCGCCATTTCGTTGTCTCACAAAGTCTCGAACTTCCCGTGACCTTCTTCATATTCTCGCATCACGACCCCACCCGTGCCAATGGTTCTCCCGTCTCGCCGCCGCCATCCGCCGCGGTATTCCGGGGATACCATACCTAACCCTTGATTACCACCACTTCGTTCGTCCAGCACATCGCCGAATCTCAAGCCCTGAATTGGACTACATGGATTTTCCTATGCTTCTCAAACCACCTATATTTCCTAGATGGTATAGTCAATGAGATAATTCGCACTACAAGAGAGTCTTCGTCATGCAGTGGAATCGATACCGGATCCTCCTGGCGACGCCCCAAGGGCTTGACAGCTCAGCTCTTGTGATCGCCGCGGATCGGGCTGACGGACTGGGCGTCCTGGATGGTACGGGACAGGACATCAGGGATCAAGCCATCCGGCGTCTGCGAGATTTCAAGGTCCGATCCTACGCCATCCGGGTCCAGCCTCACGAAGTTTGTCAGGATTGGCTCGACCAGGCCGGGGAAAATCTCGTAATGGTCGTGTGCTCCAACCCCGGGACGCCGGAACAACTCAGGAATGCATGCACTCGGGTCCATGCCACCAGCCGGCGAGCGTTGTGCGAGGTCACATCGGCAGCCGAGGCCGAGGCCGCGCTCGATGCCGGGAGCGATGGCCTGATCGCCGTGGGCCACGAGGCGGGCGGGCGGGTCGGTGCGGATTCCGCTTTCATTCTCCTCCAGGCGATCCTGGCGCGCACCGATCGGCCGGTCTGGATCCGCGGGGGGATCGGCCCAAGGGTGGCCGCGGGGTGCATCGCGGCGGGTGCGACCGGAGTGGTCCTCGAGGGGGCCATTCTGCTGGCGCGCGAGTCTCCCCTGGGCGAGGAAGCCCGCATGCGGCTCGGCGTCTGGGACGGCAGCGAGCCGATTCTGATCGAGCCGGCATACAGCCCGGCGATCCGTGTGTACGCCCCGCCCATGTCCCCCGTCCTGGTCCGATTGCGCGAGGCAGCCAGGCAGGGCGGCGAGATCTGGGCCCGGGCGATCGACGTGGAAGTGGGCTGGGGGCCGGGACAGGCGTGGCCTGTCGGTCAAGATGCCGCGCTGGCCGCGGACCTGGCCGGCAAGTACGTGTCAATCGGGGGTGTGGTACAGGCGATCATGCGCGCTGTGGAGCGTGGGCTCGTGGATGCTTCGAAAGCACGCCCCCTCGCCGAGGATGCGCCTCTCGCCCGGGCCCACGGCTGTCGGTTGCCGATCCTCCAGGGCCCGATGACACGGGTGAGCGACGTGGCCCCGTTCGCCGAGGCCGTTGCCCGGGAAGGAGGGCTCCCCTTCATCGCGCTTGCGTTGCTGCGCCGGCCCGAGGTCGAGCGCCTGCTCGCCGAGGCCGCCCGTCAGGTTACGGGGCGTCCCTGGGGCGTGGGCTTGCTCGGATTCGCCCCGGCCGGCTTGCGCGAGGAGCAACTGGCCGCGGTCAGAGCGTCCCGGCCGCCGTTCGCCTTGATTGCGGGGGGCCGGCCGGACCAGGCGGTCGAGTTGGAACGGGATGGGATCGCGACGTACTTGCACGCCCCCTCACCCGGTCTGCTCGAACAGTATCTGCGTTCCGGGGCGCGACGGTTCGTGCTCGAGGGGCGGGAGTGCGGCGGGCATGTTGGGCCGCGGTCGAGCTTCATCCTCTGGGAGCAGGCCTGTCGCGTTCTGGAGGCGGCGATCGCGGCGGGGGTCGCCGCGGAGTCGTTGAGCGTGGTCTTTGCGGGGGGCATCCACGACGCCCGCTCGGCCGCCCTGGTGGCCGCGACGGCGGGCGACCTGGCCGCGCGGGGGATCAAGATCGGGATCCTGATGGGCACTGCCTACCTCTTCACTCGCGAGGCGGTGACCACGGGCGCCATCATCGCCCGATTCCAGGATGAGGCCCTCCGATGCCGCGAGACGGTGCTCGTGGAGACCGGGCCGGGCCATCAGGTGCGGGTCAGTCGCACGCCGTTCGTCGACCGATTCGCCGCGGAGCGGGAGCGCCTGCTCGCACTGGGGAAGCCCCACGAGGAGATCCGCGAGACGCTCGAGCGACTCAACGCGGGACGCCTTCGGCTCGCGGCCAAAGGGGTCAACCGCAGCCAGGCGGCCGGTACGCCGCTCGTCGCCGTTTCCGACGTCCAGCAGGCAGCCGACGGCCTGTACATGCTCGGCCAGGTTGCGGCCTTGCGCGACCGGGTGCTTGCGATCAGCGACCTTCACCAGGACGTTACAGCCGGCGCGACTGCCTGGATCGAGCAGTGCGCCAGTCGCCTGGAGCGCGATCCCAGGGCTGAGCCGAGTCCGGCCGCCGTCGCCATCGTGGGCATGGCCGCCGTTCTCCCCGGCGCCAAGGACGTGGCGACGTTCTGGGCCAACTCCCTCAATGGGTTCGACGCCATCACGGAAGTCCCTGCCGACCGATGGGACTGGCGGCTGTATTACGACCCCGACCCGAAAGCTCCCGACAAGGTTTACTCCAAGTGGGGAGGATTCCTGCCGGATGTCCCCTTTGATCCGCTCCGCTATGGCATGCCTCCGTCCAGCCTGCCGTCCATCGAGCCTGCGCAGTTGCTCGCGCTGGAGGTCGCACGGGCGGCCCTCGCTGACGCAGGTTATGCGGAGCGTCCTTTCCCCCGCGAACGCACGGGCGTCGTTCTGGGCATGGGGGGTGGCGCGGCCCAGGTCGCCATGGGTTACGCCTTCCGGTCGTATCTGCCGATGCTCGACTCGGTCATCCCCGGGGGGGGAACGGCCGCAATGGAGCGTTGCAAGGGACTGTTGCCCGAATGGACGGAGGATTCATTCCCGGGATTCCTCCTCAACGTGACCGCGGGCCGCATTGCCAACCGGCTCGACCTGGGTGGCGGCAACTACACGGTGGACGCTGCCTGCGGCTCGTCGCTGGCGGCCCTGAACGTGGCCGTCCGCGAGCTCAGGACCGGCGCGTCCGACATGGTCGTACTGGGCGGCGTGGACACGGTCCAGAACCCGTTCACCTATCTCGCGTTCAGCAAGACGCAGGCCTTTTCCCCGCGGGGTCGCTGTCGTCCCTTCGACGCCGGCGCCGATGGCATCGTGATCAGCGAAGGAGTCGCTGCCGTCATTCTCAAGCGTCTGGCCGACGCCGAGCGCGACGGCGATCGGATCTACGCGGTCATTCAGGGGGTCGGCTCCTCCAGCGATGGCCGGTGCCGAGGATTGACTGCGCCGAGCTACGAGGGGCAGGTACGGGCGCTCGAACGAGCCTATGCCGAGGCAGGGATCGATCCCGCGACGGTCGGCTACATCGAAGCCCATGGAACAGGCACGGCCGTCGGCGACGTGGTCGAAATCGAGGCGCTGACCCGGCTGTTTCAATCCCGGGGGGCGAGACCGGGCAGTTGCGTGGTCGGTTCCGTCAAGTCGCAGATCGGCCACACCAAGTGCGCGGCGGGTCTCGCCGGACTGATCCAGGCCGCGCTGGCACTACGGCATCGAACCTACCCGCCGACGATCGGCATCACGGCCCCGAATCCGCAGCTCGACGTCAAGGAGGGGGCCTTTCGGCTCAACGTCGAGGCCCAGCCGTGGATGCAAGCGGACGTCGATCATCCCCGCAGGGCCGGGGTGAGCGCCTTCGGTTTCGGCGGGACGAATTTCCATGCGGTGCTCGAAGCCTATGAGGGCGACCCGGTGGCGGCCCTCCAGCCCCCGACCCGCGACTGGCCGGCCGAGCTGCTCGCGTG
>JBAUOX010000228.1:0-4037 GCA_049579985.1 Isosphaeraceae bacterium
GGCCTGAGCGACGTCAAGGTCTTTCACGCCGGAACCACGTTGCGGTCCGGGCCAGAGTCGGGCCGCGAGGCCCGGATCGTCAGCGACGGCGGGCGGGTGCTCAACGTGACCGCACTTGGCTCGACGCTGGCCGAGGCCCGTGAGCACGCCTACGAAGCGGCCCGCGCCGTCCGGTTCCCGGGCGGGTTTTATCGTCGTGATATCGCCGAACGCGACGGATCGGGCATCCGCTGAAGCGGCCGGTCGACGGTACGGCCCCAAGCATTGCTCGACGTACGGGCTGGTCACTTCGACTTACTTCTTGCCCGCGGGACGAGTGGGAAGAGTCACGGATTTGTCGATCTTGAAAAGCCCCTTCAGGAACCGCTGCCCAATGTGGTAAGGCACCGGAGACTTGTAAGGCGCTTCCGGAACGTTCGGTGGGATGACCGGTAGGTGCTCGACGCTCACCTTCTTGGCGAAGAATGCCGAGGTCGGGGCGATGTTGGGATCGACAAGCGGGCTCGTCCCCTGCTGGAGGCCGCTGTTGTTGACGGCGCCCTCGACCTTCACGCTCAGCACGCCTCGCGGCAGCACGATGTTATTGGGTGCTCCAAACGGGAAGGTCTTGCTGGTGACGTTCTGGAACTGACCGGGGTTGTTGGTCTCGGACGGGTTGGGTAGAAACGGGTTCGGGTCGACCGAGACCGAGAAGATCGAATTGGTCACGTTGCCCGCGATCCTTCCATGGATTGCCCCACCGCCGTGTGCCAGGGGGCTAAAGGTGGCCTCGTTGAAAACAGCATTGGAGATCCGGTTCATGATCGTCGGCGGGGCCTCGCCGTTGAACACTCCTCCGGCCGGAACGGTCGCGCCTTGAACCGAGGTTGCCGGAGTGTTCGCAACGGCTGAAAGTTCCTGATCATATCCCGACTGGATGAAGCTGTTGATCACATCACCGCCCATCACCAAGTTGCCGATGTTCCGCTTGACCGTGACGGCCGAGCCGACGGCTCCTCGGTTGGCCTGAAGGTTCTGGATGAACTCGGTGTTGATGTAGACGTTGTCCATGCCTTGGCCGAAGAACACGTTGCGCGACCCGGAAGGGGCCACGAGGATCACGTTGTCGGTCTGGCCACCGATGAAGAAGTTGCTCACCTGGGGTCCTGTCACGGTATCGGTGGAAGGAGAGGTAACCAGATCCGTGTCCAGAGCGAACGCCGTGAAATTCGTGGCGTTGCCGCCGATTCGAATATCGCCGATCTGCCCGGTAGTGAGCCCACTGGTCGCGGGAGCGTCGGAGACCAGATAAGTTCCGCCTGGCAGGAGGCTGGTCGACGTCGAGGTCGGGGGGGTGAATTGCGTCGGCACCAACCCGGTGCCAGTGGCGCCGTCGATCTCGTTGGCCTGGAACAGGTTGATCCGGCCGTTGACCACAAAAGTGACGCTTTGCTGGTTAACCGCGGTCGATCCCGCAGTTGTACTCGGGACGGCGTCGGTGATGACCTTGTTGACGATGATGCTGGTGCCGCCGATGATCGGCGGCCCGAGGTTGATCACGAATTCGTTGTTCTGATTCGTCTGGTCAAGGGGCGTTCCAACGGCGGGGGTGAAGGTCGTGTCCACGCCCCCGAAGCGAAGGTTGTTGATACCCTCGGGAGCATTGATCCCGCCCGCCAGAAAGAATGGCGTCGTGACGGTGCCTACCGTGACTGAATGGAAGTTCGATTTGGCGGTCGGGGTAAGACCACTCGTGTCTCCCAGCCAGAAGTCCGGCATGTCCACGGCCGCGATGCCGTTCTGGGGAGTCGAGGCCCTGGGCCGGACAAGCGCCGGGTTCAGTTGCCCATATTCACCTGTGTTGTCGATCGTGAGCTGCTGGAAGAACACCCGGCCATCGGAATTCGTGGGAACGAAGGTGACCTTGCCGACCAGCCGGCTCTCCGCTGTGATCGTGCCCGAGACCGTGATCGTGTTGATGTCGTCAGGCGTGTACTGGTTGGCTGGTGTGAAGGCATTGCCGCTCTTGTCCACCACGTTCAACGTGCCCGGACCGTAGAGCGTCAGGGTCCACCTGTCACCCTTGGTGTCCGTCCCGGATACCGTGGCTGAAGGCACGGTCGAGAGCGACGAAAGCAACTGGCGGGTTTCCAGGCTTTCGGCCAAGGGTCGAAGAGACCGTCTCGAAGGCGTTGGCTTTCGCATCGACATGGATCAGACACCTTTATTCCAGGAAGCAAGGCTGAGCGACCGACCTGGCGGACAACTCGAACGCCGGTCAAGGCTCGACCTGAACCGAATCCCCAGCGGCACCGGAGAGCTCCCCGAAGAGGCGTTCTCGCACACAGTATTGGTTGTGTGTAATCATACTGCTGTGCCGAATGTGCCTGGTGATTTGGTGGACCTTGTCTGATAATCGACTGCATGCCTGGAACCCTTGAGAAAATCGTTGGAATTCTTTTGATCCCTACAAGCGGAAGAGTCGGAAGTCTTTTTGCAGAGAGACGATCCGGGGTTCAAGGAGACGAGAAGATGAAACTTTCGGGATCAGACTGCGGGACGACTCGCGACCGACGCCGGTTGCTTTCTGGCGGTGGCAGCTTGTCTCAATCTGCGATTCCGAGCTGCGGACCAGTCGTGGTCCGTACAGGACTGTCCATCATGACCAACCCCCCGAACACTCGTCGTCGCCCCTCGGTTCACATCACCCTGCAACGCGCAGCACGGCTTCATCGCCTGGTCTGGTTTCTGGCCGAGACCCCTCGGACAAGGGACACAATTCTCGCGCACCTGAGCATCGGTTTGCGGACGTTTTACCGCGAGCTCGAATTGCTCAAGCGGTGCGGTGTCAAGGTGCGGCACAGGAACAAGCAGTACACGCTCATGGCGACGGCCAAACAGGCCGAGGGCCGACTGCCGTTTCCCGATCCTCAACTCAGCTTTGCCGAGATGACCGAGCTTGCGGCCTGCCCATGCGACGCGGGTAGGCGCCTGGCGGACCTGCTGGCCACCGTCATCAACCAGCCCGCGCCGGCGAAGAAACGCCCGTCGTCGGCCGCCAGAAAAAAGTCGAACAGGAAGGAGACTCCTCGCTGAACTCCACCATTCAAGAACTGCCAGGATCCGGGTGGCTGGTGGCGGAGCCGAAGGCGACGCCCCAGATGCCCCGGCTTCGGCCCCGGGGCTTCCCTACGGTCAGCCCCAGCCACCCAAGCCTCTTTCCCCATCATGGGATACGACGAATCACGGTGGAGTTCAGTGAGGACTCTCACAGGAAGAAGGGAAGTTCTGCTTGACGGCCGGTCGCGGCCGATTGCGGAAATGACCGGGGAGGGACTCGAACCCTCGACCAACGGATTAACCTGCCTCATCGGCTTTCACCGACCACCGTGCCCGCGAGTTCGGCCTCGGGGGCGAATTCGCGAGCAAGGTGTTGATGGTCTGGACTATCTCTTCGCCATCGCAGGCGTGCCGCGTCTAGTCTCTGGGGCCGGGGCCGGTGATCCACTGGTCCCTTGCCTGCTGATTACCCAATCCCCCTGCTTTTCAGACCCTCACGCCAGCCGTTGCCAGCCACGTTGTGGTGAGGGGGCTCTCAGGGCGTTCCAGCATACTGCGGCATTCACTCGTCGCGGTTCGGTTTCTTCCCGCGCGAGGCTCCCTTGCAACACTCCTGGCGGTGCTTGAAGTCCGTTGCTCTACCGACTGAGCTACCCGGTCTCGAAACTCGAAGACTCTCCTAGAGTAAGCTCCGCATGCCTGTTCGTCCAGCCGGCATTGGACGACCCAAGGCCGATGCCGACTTTGAGGCAGAGGTTTATTCCTTGGAAATCCCGTTGCGACCCTGTTATGTTCGCACAAGCAGGATGGCTCGACATGACGTGTTTCCAACTCCAGAGGTCCGAATCGTCAGCGACCCCATGCTAAGGCTAGGGGCTTGTCCCCTGGCTGAAGTTGATGGCGGGTTTGGCAGATCGTTTCTGCCAGGCCCCGGCTGACCAGGCTCAGGCTGAGATTCGGGTACTAGCCCGTTAAGCCTACGTTGGTTAGGTGAAGAC
>JBAUOX010000229.1:0-13554 GCA_049579985.1 Isosphaeraceae bacterium
GGTGCGCGATGACCACGCGGGTGATGCCTCGGAGC
The DNA here is from genome assembly GCA_049579985.1 of Isosphaeraceae bacterium. Taxonomy (GTDB): domain Bacteria; phylum Planctomycetota; class Planctomycetia; order Isosphaerales; family Isosphaeraceae; genus Aquisphaera. Next base: position 36 of record JBAUOX010000229.1, read on the forward strand.
TCGCGGGTGATGCTCTCGGTGACGATTGCCTGAGTCAGGTTCTCGAGTGCGCTGGTGGCCTCGTCGAACATCAGGATGCGCGGGCGGCGGACCTCGCGGAGGTCCAGGGTCGACAGCTCGCGACCATCGTAGGTGACCGTGCCGGCATCAGGGGCTTCGAATCCGAGCGAGAGCCGCATGATTGTGGACTTCCCCGAGCCGGAGGGACCGATGATGGACTTGAGGCCGCGGAATCAGCGCTGAAAACTGGACGGGAATCCTGGTACAAAGCCCCCAGAGCGAATTTTCACAATTTTTTTTGCGAAAAAAGCGAAAAATCGGCACTCCACGATGGACGGTGTCGAGACTCTTCTCTACAATGATCGTAGCGAATGAGGGCTTTCTGGTGTCATGTCAAGGTCCCATCGTGTTTCAGGATGGGGGGGCTGGTACTCCATGGGAAAGGCTTGGGATGTCTGAGTCATCGGATCGCGAACTGCTGGATCTCATCCGTCGGGGCGGCCCGTTGACGGTGGCCGAAATGGCCGGACAGCTTGCAGTGACCGGCACGGCAGTGCGCAATCGGTTGTCGCGACTACTGGCTACCGGACTGGTGGAGCGGAAGTCCGAGCACGGAGCACGGGGTCGTCCCAGGCACCGCTACCAGGCCAGCGTCGAGGCCCACAAGCGGCTGGGGCAGAATTACGCCGACTTGGCCCTGGCGCTCTGGGAGGAGATGATGCGCAGCGTCGCGGATCGAAAGCTGCGACGCCTGCTCTTTACCCGGATCACCAATCGTCTCGCGGATGTTTACCGTACCAGGGTTACCGGTCAGGAGTGGGAAGGACGTCTGGTTCAACTGAGCAGTATCCTGCATGATCGCGGAGTCGAAGCGGAAGTCGCCAGGGACGAGACCAGTCTGGATCTCATCCTTCGCCAGCACTCCTGCCCTTACTATGAACTCGCAGAGACCGACCCCGCCATCTGCGCTCTCGAGCGCAAGATGTTCGAGAAAATCCTCGGCCGCGGTTTACGGCTCAGTCAGTGCCGGCTCGATGGAGATCGTTCGTGCGACTTTCAGGCCAAGCCGGCGCTCGTCCTTGTATCGGAACCGAGTCGTGCCGGTCACGCACGATGATTGCGACCCGAACGATGAGCTCGACCCTCTTGTCCGCTGCTGAAAGAGTCGGAACGGACGGAATACTGGGCTTCTGCTTTCGCGCTCTGCGAGCGACTCCGGGCATGGTGAAAGAATCCTTAGAAAAGCGACGGGCGGATAACGTCGAGGCATTCGGCGGCCGACTGCCAGAGGGTGTGGTTCAACGACGATGTGGATCTGAATAGGATAAATGACTGATGACAAAGGAACTTCGCATCGAAAACCTGCGCGTGGCCATCGGAGGCAAGGAAATCCTGCGGGGCGTGAACTTGACGATCCGCCAGGGAGAAATTCATGCACTCATGGGTCCCAACGGTTCGGGTAAGAGCACGCTGAGCTACGCGATCATGGGCCATCCCAATTATGAGGTGCTCGACGGATCCGTCACGCTCGACGGCCGGGACGTCCTGACCATGGAACCGGACGAACGAGCCAAGCAGGGCCTTTTTCTGGCATTTCAGTATCCGACCGCCATCCCCGGCGTGACCGTCGCCAACTTTCTTCGCCACGCGGTCACGAACGTGCGCAACCCCGAGCGCAAGGAGGGCGAGGACCTGATTCCGATGCGCGACTTCCGCAAGGAACTCCGCGAGCAGATGGACGAGCTTGGGATGGACCACGATTTCGCCCGCCGATACCTCAACGAGGGTTTCTCCGGGGGCGAGAAGAAGCGCGCCGAGATCCTCCAGCTCGCCATGCTTCGCCCGGCCTTCGCCGTCCTCGACGAGACCGACAGCGGCCTGGACATCGACGCCGTGCGGATCGTTTCCGAGGGGGTCAACCGGATTGCGGCCAAGAATTCGACCGGCGTTCTCGTCATCACTCACTACGAGCGGATCCTGACCTACATCAAGCCCCAGTTCGTGCACATCCTCTTCGGCGGCCAGATCGTCGAGAACGGCGGACCTGAGCTGGTGAAGCAGCTCGAGAAGGACGGCTACGACTGGGTGCGCGAGCGATACCCGGAGGCCGCACAGAACGAGGAGGCCCTGGAACTAGCGGCCAAGCAGCAACAATTCCAGGGCGGGGGCAAGCCGGCCTTCTGACCCGCGGGCCACGCCGCCGCCCTTTACCAGCCCGTCCCGACCAATCGCCAACACGCACGCAGACTGAACGAGACAAGAAGGACCAACCACAATGGCAACCGATCTGAACCTTCAAGTGGCAGGCATCAAGGACGATTACAAGTACGGATTTCGTGACTCTGACGACCACTACGCCTTCAAGAGCGGTAAAGGGCTCTCGCGCGCGGTTGTCAACCAGATCTCCGAGATGAAGAACGAGCCTGCCTGGATGCGCGAATTCCGGCTCAAGGCGCTGGAGGCCTTCCACCAGAAGCCGACACCAACGTGGGGTGGAAAACTCTCGGAGTTGAACTTCGACGACATTCACTATTACATGAAAGCGGCCGACCGCCAGGGCAAAACCTGGGACGACGTTCCGGCCGAGATCAAGAACACGTTCGACAAGCTGGGCATCCCCGAGGCCGAGCGCAAGTTCCTGGCCGGCGTCGGTGCCCAGTATGAGTCGGAAGTCGTTTATCACAGCCTGCGCGAGGACCTTCAGAAGAAGGGGGTCATCTTCGTCGATACCGACACGGCGCTGCGCGAGCATCCCGACCTGGTCAAGCAGTACATCGGCACCATCATTCCGATCCAGGACAACAAGTTCGCCGCCCTCAACTCGGCGGTCTGGAGCGGCGGATCATTCGTCTACGTGCCCGCCGGGGTCAAGGTCGACATCCCGCTGCAGGCCTACTTCCGGATCAACGCCGAGAACATGGGCCAGTTCGAGCGGACGTTGATCATCGTCGAGGAGGGAGCTCAGATCCACTACGTGGAAGGGTGCACGGCGCCCATGTACTCGACCGAAAGCCTGCACTCCGCGGTGGTCGAGATCATCGTCAAGAAGGGAGCGCGGTGCCGCTACACGACCATCCAGAACTGGGCCAACAACATCTACAACCTCGTGACCAAGCGAGCGGTCGCCCACGAGGACGCCCTGATGGAGTGGGTCGACGGCAATCTCGGCAGCAAGCTGACCATGAAGTACCCGGCCGTCTACATGATCGGCAAGGGAGCGCGCGGGGAGATCCTGTCGATCGCCTTCGCCGGCAAGGGACAGCACCAGGACGCCGGCGGCAAGGTCGTCCATGGCGCCCCCTACACCAGCTCCCGGATCATCTCCAAGAGCATCAGCAAGAACGGCGGCCGGGCCAGCTACCGCGGCTTGCTCAAGGTCGCCGCCGGTGCCAGGGGCTCGAAGTCGAACGTCGTCTGCGATGCCCTGATCCTCGACGCGGCAAGCCGGTCGGACACGTATCCCTACATCGAGATCGACGAGGACGACGTCAAGGTCGGCCACGAGGCCAGCGTCTCCAAGATCGGCGAGGAACAGCTCTTCTACCTGAAAAGCCGTGGTCTCTCCGAGGCCGAGGCCTCGACCCTGATTGTGAGCGGCTTCATCGAGCCCCTGGTCAAGGAGCTTCCCATGGAGTACGCCGTCGAGATGAACAAGCACATTCAGCTCCAGATGGAAGGGTCGGTGGGGTAGAAACGAGCCCGAAGAAGGGCCTCGGGCGTCTCTCGATGGCGGCTCTTCAGGCATCCTTCAGGTCCATCGCTCGCGGTTTTTGGGGTGGGGCGTTGCACGGGCGCCTCGCTCCGTCTCAAGCCGTACTTGGATAAGGATTCGGAGTGCATGAGCACTACAGTACGACTCGTGTTGGAGTCTTTTGAGCGTCTCGGGGCATCTGACAAGCGCGAGGTTCTCGACGAAATCATCCGCCGGTCGCGGGATCTAGATTGGCCACCGCTCGACGATGAGACGATTGACCGCATCGCCGACGAAACCTTTCTCGAATGCGACCTCCGCGAGGCGAATTCCGGAGGTCTGCATGAAATCCGTAACTATTGATCCACGGATAGAGGCGGATGATCGACTTCTGTCGTTAGTGGATAAGGCGAACCGGCTGCTCGAAAGTGAGCTCGGGCCATCGGGGGATACAGTTTCGGCCTCTTGGCAGTTGGACGAACGTCTGGAGGATAACCTCTGGCTCGAGATCGAGGATTGGACCGGCCGCGTGAGGACCAAGTTCTCGCTCGAGGAATTGGCCAGTCCGCGACAAACGTCCGCCCGACTTGTACGACTCTGGGGCGATCTCCTTCAGGTTCGCGCTCAGGAGCAGATCGAGTCCCTTGCTAAGAATCCTCCCTTCGACGACACGGCCGCTTTGGCCGAGATAGACGATGCCGTTTCCGACTTCGTAGAACGCACGGGGAGGGAACCACAAGCTCTCAAACTACCCGTTCGATACGCTATCGAACTTATGAAACTCGGGCCGTCCTACTGGGGCGAAGATTTCCAAGCTATCCGCCGCCGCGGAACGAGGGCATTTGATCAAATCGAACTGTTCGGCATGCGAGTTCAAGTTGTGCCGGGCGTCCACGGGAAGTTGGAGCTGGAATGACGAGTCGGCGACTCCAGTGGGATTGCAGGGCGATTCAGATCGCATGAAACCTATGGCCACGCTCTATGTAGAGCGAAGTTAGTTCTGCCTTACTCGCCGGTTAGATCGGGTTCCCAACGTGACGAACACGGAGAAGATCCGAGAGCTCGAATTGAACCTGGCCACTCTCAATGAACGGGTCAGCAACTTGCGAGAAGACCTGAAGCGTCATGAGGGTATGACAGACGAAATCAAGAAGCTCCTTCGAGGCCTGGAGAACACTTCATCCTCTATGGACCATCGCCTCAGCGAGGCGGAAAAGTAACTCAGTGAATCATCGTCTCGCCGCTGGGAAATATTCAGACTGGTCCTGGCAGCGGTCTTAGGTTCCGCGCTGACCCTCGGAGCTAGCCAGCTCAACCGGTGGCTTAACTATCAACAGCCGAACGTGAAACAATTGGAACCAGCTCAGCCGGCTGTTCAGCCCAGAGGCTGAGTTGCTTCAGTCCTCCAGCACGTGGCGTCCTAAAGGTTCTTGAGACCATGACCAATCCTCGCGTAACAACCCCGAGCCCTGTCATGGGCGGCTTCACAGAAGACGCCTTCGAGGCATTTCTCAAGGGCCGCGACGAACCTTCCTGGCTGACCGACCGCCGTCGGGAGGCCTTCGCGCGGTTCCAGGCCTTCGCCTGGCCGACCGCCCGCGACGAGGAGTGGCGGCGAACCGATATCCGGGCCTTCAAGCTGGAGAGCTTTGCACCCCCCTGCCCCGATCAGCCCGCCGGTGCGACCCGTACGGCACTTGACGAACTCTGGGAGAGCTTGAGCTCTCACTACGCGACCGGGATCGAGCACGTCAACGGGGCGGCTGTTCACCTGGCCGATTCCAGTCGCCTGGGCGGGGCGCTCTTCCTTGACCTGCACCAGGCCGTTCGGAATCATCCCGACCTGGTTCGCCGGTATCTTCTGACCCAGGCCGTGAGGCCCGCCGACGATATCTTCGCCGCCCTGCATGCGGCGTTCTGGACCGGCGGGACATTGCTTTACGTCCCCCGGGGGCTCAAGGTCGAAGCCCCGCTCTTCAGCCTGGTTGGGCTGACCCATGAGGGTCGTGTCGATCTCAGCCACACGCTCGTCGTCCTCGAGGAAGGGGCCGAGGCAACCCTGGTCCGCGAAACGGCCTCGAGCGCCAGGGGCGAGACTCCAGGACTTCATGTTGGGGCGCTCGAAGTCGTGCAGGGCGAAGGCTCTCGGTTCCGGCTGGTCGATATCCAAAACTGGGATTCTTCAACCTGGCACTTCAGCCGTGAGCGGGCACTCGTGGGCCGCGACGCAACGCTCCAGTGGACCGTTGGCGGACTCGGTTCACGACTTTCCAAGGTCAATCAAGAAGTCGCGCTCACCGGCCAGGGAGCTGGGGCCCAGGTCAACGGCGTCATGTTCACCACGGGCCGCGCGCACTTGGCCTACTTCACACGCCAGGACCACCAAGCCCCGCACACGACCAGCGACCTGCTCTACAAAGGGGGCCTGAAGGATCACTCCCGGATCGTCTGGAAAGGAATGATCCGGGTCGAGAAGGAGGCCCAGCGCACCGACGCCTACCAGAAGAACGACAACTTGATGCTGTCGGCTACCGCCCGCGCTGATTCGATCCCGGGACTGGAGATCGAAGCCAACGATGTCCGCTGCACCCACGGCGCGACGGCGGGCCGGGTCGACGAGGAGATGATCTTCGCCGCACAGGCGCGCGGCATTCCCCGTAAGATCGCCATCCGGCTCATTGTCGAGGGCTTCTTCGCCAACGTCTACGATCGGATCACCCTGGAGCCGGTGCAGGAATCACTCCGGCACGCTGTGGCCGCGAAGCTTGAAAACACTCAGTGAAAATCGGTCATGAGACCGAAATGTTTCCGACCGCGACGCGTTCACCAGAAGAGGAATTCGCCATGGGAAAGCCCTACGCTCACCCCGAGTCCTTGGTCTCGGCCGACTGGGTCCAGGAGCACTTGAAGGACCCCAAGGTCCGGATCGTGGAAAGTGACGAGGACCTGCTCCTTTACGATGTGGGGCACGTCCCCGGTGCGGTGCGTATCGACTGGCAGGGAGACCTGCAGGACCAGATCATTCGTGATTATATCAACAGCGAAAAGTTTTCCGAGCTGTGCTCCCGGAACGGAATCGTCAGCGACACCACCGTGGTCTTCTATGGCGACAAGTCGAACTGGTGGGCCTGCTACGCTTTCTGGGCCTTCACCCTGTTCGGCCACAAGCATTGCAAGGTGATGAACGGCGGACGCAAGCTCTGGATCGATCAGGGCCGGCCGCTCTCCACGGAGCCGTCCCGGTACCCCGCGACGAAATACGTGGCCGCCGGTGGCGACGAGGCCAGCATCCGCGTGTTTCGCGAGGAGGTGCTGGCCCATGCCAAGGCCGGCAAGCCGCTCATCGACGTGCGTAGCCCCAAGGAGTTCACCGGCGAGCTGCTGCACATGGAAGAGTATCCCCAGGAAGGCTCGTTGCGGGGCGGCCATATCCCCGGTGCCAGAAATGTGCCCTGGGCCCGGGCGGTCAACGAGGATGGAACGTTCAAGTCCACCGAGGAACTGATCGCACTCTACCAGGATGAGCTCGGGCTCAAGCCGACCGACGACATCGTGGCCTACTGCCGCATCGGCGAGCGATCGAGCCTGACCTGGTTCGTGCTGACCTACCTGCTGGGCTTTTCGCACGTTCGCAACTACGATGGATCGTGGACCGAATGGGGTAACCTGGTACGTGCGCCCATCGCCAGAGGGGCCTGAGAACCGACCCCGACCGGGTCGAGCCGAGGATAAGATGCCGGCCGCACTTGACGAGATCATCGCCGAACTGAGCGAATCCGACCGGCAGGAACGCATCGATCTGCTGATCGATTTCGCCAAGAACCTGCCCCCGTTGCCCGAGTACCTGGCAAAATTCAAGGACGCTTCTCACCGCGTCGAGGAATGCCAGTCGCCGGTCTACCTCTTCGCAGAGATGGTTGGCGATCGCGTGGCGCTCTACGCCGATGCCCCGATCGAGGCGCCCACCGTGCGGGGATTCGTCTCGCTCTTGATCGAGGGCCTGAGCGGGGCAACCGTCGAGGAGGTGCTCAAGGTGCCCGGCGACCTGGTCGAGCGCTGCGCCCTGCAAGAGGTCCTGGGCATGCTGCGCGTCCGCGGTCTCAGCGGCGTGCTGCGGCGGATCAAGGGCGAGGTGACTCGAGCCGCCATGGCTCGGGCGGAGAATCTCTCGCCGCCCGAGCAGAAGCGCTTCTAAAACCAGCCCGCGGCCCAAGTGATCGACCGTCACGACCACTCGAATCCGCGACCGGCCTGAGAGAATGGACGACCGATGCCAGAACCAGTCAAGGTGGCAAACTGCTCGGAGGTGGCTCCCGGCGAGAAGACGCTGGTCGATGTGGACGGCCGGGCCATCGCCCTTTTCAACGTCGGGGGCGCCTTCTATGCAATCGACGACGTCTGCACACACGACGGCGGCCCGCTGGCCGAAGGGGACCTCTCCGGTAGCGAGATCGAGTGCCCCCGCCATGGAGCCCGGTTCGACGTGCGGACCGGCAAGCCCCTCTGCATGCCGGCCATTGAACCGGTCGCCACTCACCAGGTGGTCGTGAAAGGCGATGAGGTTTTCCTCGTGATCCAGGACTGACTTCCCCGGTTTCTCATCAATCTGGAGATCGAGATCGAGCTCTTCGACGTCCTCCTTCTCCTGCCGTTCTGCCTGCAACTCGCAAGGAGACACTGTCATGATCGACCAGGAAACACTCGTCTCGGCCCTGCGAACGGTCAAGGACCCGGAGTTGAACGTCAACGTGATTGACCTGGGATTGGTCTACTCGATCCAGACCCACGACGATCAGGTTGAAGTCGAGATGACGCTGACTTCCCCGGCTTGCCCGGCCGGTCCCGAGATCCTGCGCAACGCCATGTCCGCTCTCGAGAAAGTGGAGGGAGTCACCAAGGCGGATGTCCGCCTTGTCATGTCCCCTCCCTGGTCGCCGGAACGGATGTCCGATGCGGCCCGTGACGAACTCGGCTTCTTCTGAACAAGCAACCGAACCTCACTTCCCGCGGCAAAAGCCGCTCCACGGGGCAGCGGGCTCCGTACCACGTCGCGCCCCATGATCCCGGCACGCTTAGTCCATGTGATCGTCCTTCGCGACAATCACTGAGCCGTCTCACGCGCGGCCTGTACTTTGCAAGACGCGTTGCGTAATAATAACAATGACTCTCGATCTTCTGCTCGCACGCATCAATCTGCTGCATAAACTCGACGCCTTGTCGGTTTTTTTGGAACAGCTTTTGCCGCTCGTGACTCAGGCCAGGGTTTATGCTAAGTTGATCCGGCACCTAGCGAGTGATCGTGAGAGGATTGAGCCAAGAAAGAGCTGGAGACCGTGCTTCCCCGCCCGGGGCGGCGAGCAATCTCCGCGATCTAAGGCTGACTCCTTTAAAGTGACCAAACGTCCTACCGTCGGCCGAATCCAGGAGGCTCCCGCTTGCGGGATCGAGCGCCGTGGCTCGCAAGAAGACCCCAAAAGTTCGTGTCAATGTCAAAGCCTCTTTATCGCGTCGTCTGAGAGAAATCCGCCAGGATCTCTTTGGCGATCATGGCGGACCGGAGCTTGCCCGCCGCCTCAATCTGCCCGCACGAACCTGGTACAACTACGAAACCGGTGTGACGGTTCCGGCTGAAGTCCTCCTCGGCTTCATTGAACAGACCGGCGCGAACCCGATGTACTTGATCTCCGGCGAAGGGCAAAAGTATCATCATTCGAGTGATGAACGTATACTCTCAGAGCTGAGTCCGATCGAGTTGATACGCCGCGGGCTCGAAAAGCTGGAGCGGTCATCCAGTGAGGTCGTGGTCGTGGCGCCGGAGAACCTGCCATCACAACTGGCATCAAATTTCGCGGCAGTCAGCCTCTATCCCCTCTCCGAGATCGGCAAAGCCGTGCTGGATTCCTCCCGGGTCGAGGGATACATCATGGCCTACCGGCACTGGCTTCCCAATCCGGCCCAGACCATCGGCGCTCGCATGAGCGACGACGCCATGCACCCGATTCTGCCGATCGGATCGGTTGCGGCCATCGATCGATCGATGACCGACCCGTTGCAACTCCATGGCCGGATCGTTGCCGCCCATCTCGACGGGGTGCCGATCATCCGCTGGCTGGAGGTCAGTGGACGTCATATGATCCTTCGCCCCAACCAGCAGAGCCGAGAGTATCCCCTGGTGCCTGTGGATCTCGAACATCCAGGCTCCGCACTGATCCTCGGCAAGGTCGTCTGGTCATGGAGCCGGTTCAGTGACTGTTGACCGATCGCTCTGACGCCCAGGGTCGATCGAAACCAGCACGACCGCGAGGGCGCCCAGAGCCGAAGCGGCCTCCGAGAGCTCGTCGTCCAGCGGAGTGACCGGCCCCTCGAGCAACCCGGCCAGCCACCTGGCATAAAGACTGCGCAACGGTTCCCGGCCGCCCACCCAGACCGGAGGAGATCGTGCCAGGATGGGATGGCGAGCCAGGTGACCGACGTCGTCGGCCACCACCGCACCAACCCGGAACGACGCGAGTTGCTCGGGACTCATCGTTCCCAGGAGCGCCGCAACCCGGACCAGGAATGCCGCCCGCTCTAGCCCCTGGCCCGGACGATCGCAGGCTCGCTCCGGGTCGTGCGCATGTTTCTTGCTTTTCTCTTGCCTTCGGTTGCGGGGAGAGCGATGTTGAACGGAACAAGGGTTGTGACGATCAGTCAGGACGGTCTTCGCCGTGATCCGGGCCGAGATCGATCCAGCGGTTGATCGCTGTCCTCATTCTCCTTCTATCCCAGGTTAAACCATTTCTCATGGCGGCTCCACGCGTTTCGGCGTTCAAGCCGGACCAGCTCTGGCAACAGGCGCGCGAGCCGATGTTTTGGCTCGATCAAGCGCTCCGCGTGACCTGGGTCAATCGCGCCTGGGAAGGACTGACAGGGCATCCTGCCGAGTCGCTCGTGGGCCAGACCTGTGCCGCGTATGGTCCGACCGAGACCGGCGAGCCGGCCGACGTGGCTGCCAGTTTCGTCCCACCGCCGGAGGCGGTCGCCGGCCAGCCCTCCGGAAGCTTGACCGTCATCCTCCACGCCAGTGGCGAGCGTCTCTGGCGAAGGGTTGAGTTCTGGCCGTTTCGCGACCACAGCGGCGCGCTGATCGGAATGCTCGGCCAGGTGCGCGAGGCGAGCACACCGCCCAGCGTGCCCGATTCGCCGGCTCACCAGCTTCGCGTCCGCCTCATGGAGCTGCGGGAGCGGCTCCATCAGGCATTCCGATGCGAGTCCTTGATCGGCACGGGCCCGGCGCATCGACGTCTCCTCGAGCAGGTTCGCCTCGCGGCTGCCAGCACCACGGCCGTGCTCATCGTGGGCGAACCAGGAACCGGCAAGCGACTGGTGGCTCGAACGATTCACCACCTGGGGCCAGGGCGTCATCATCCGCTCGTGCCAATCGATTGCGAGGCCCTCCCCGCCGAGGTCATCGAGCGCGAACTCTTCGATTCCCGGCTCCAGGCCGAGACCAGCGACGATGCACGGAATTCCTCACAGGAACCGTCCCGCGGCTGCCTCTCACTGGCCGAGGGCTCGAGTCTCCTGATCGGAGACATCCTGGCCTTGCCGCGCGACCTGCAGGCGCGGCTCGCCGAGTCGCTCGACGGCCGGGTGCGGTTGATCGCGACCACTGCCGGCGATCCCGAGGCCGCGCTCAGGCAAGAGCAGATCCGGCCGGAGCTCTATTACGGATTGAGCGTCCTCGTGATCCGGACTCTTCCCCTGCGCGAGCGCCGGCACGACCTGCTGCTTTTGGCCCAATCGCTCCTGGAACGGGCCAACCAGCGCACCGGCTCGACATGCGGCGGCTTCACGCCCCGGGCCGTGCCGGTCCTCCAGGCTTACGATTGGCCCGGCAATCTCAGCGAGCTCGCCCGCGTGATCGACGTGGCTCACGACCACCTCCGCTCCCAGACCCGGGCGGAGAAGGCGATGCCGCTGATCGACATGGACGACCTTCCCGCCTCCATTCGCGGCCACCTCGGCGCTGCCTATCTGCCGCCAACCGCAGCTCCATCGATCAAGCCCCTGGACGAGCTCCTGACCGAGATCGAGCGGCGGCTGATCGAGACGGCCCTCAGCCGGGCCCGCCAGAACAAGTCGCGCGCCGCCGAGCTCCTGGGCATCTCCCGCCCTCGCCTTTACCGCCGTATCAAGGAGTTGAACCTCCCGGACGATTCCGAGCCCCAAAACGGAGCGATCCCCGCTTCCTCCTCACCGGCCACGTCGTGACGGGCCTCGGATCACTCATGTCGGCGACTTCGAGTCTGCCGCGAGCCGCCGTCGTCCCTCGACCCGGCTCTCTGTTGCCGTGTAATCGGGTTCGTTCGACCGCATTCCCTACTTCCAAGAGACTGGGGCAACATCCCGCCAGTTGAACACATCGAGGAATCCCATCATGCGACCGCCCAGCTCCCGGCAGAGATTGTTCGTTGAGCACGACTTCGGTGGATCGTCGGGGTCCGTCGTCGATGCCGCTTTTCATTGGTACTGGACGGGCGTGCGGTAGGAAAAAGTAGAGATTTCGGCAATTTCGCCAGCCATCAATTCCAGCATAAGTCTTTGCGCGGGTTCAGTTTACAACGAAAATCGAACCGACACCGAATGATTCTCTGGTTCTGGACAAGACTCGCCATCAACGAGACGCCATGATGCAGCCGTTGGCGGCTCAGTTGGCGCGGAAGGGGCCACCTGACACCGATCATGAAAAGAGGTTCTCCCGCACTCTCGATGTAGACGGTGCCTCTCCGGGCCGGAACGACTGAGAATCCACTGGGAAATGAGGACTATTAAGCTGGTTGGCGGTCCTGGATCATCGAAAGTGCGGGAGAACCCGAGTTCCCGATCGGTGTCAGCTCGCGGCCTCATAGAATCGCAGGGCCGTCTCCAAACTGCCTTCCGTCGCCAGATACGCGGCTTGGTCGTCCAGATCCCAGTCGGCGGCGGGGAGGACGCGGTAACGCCCGATCATTGCGGTTGGATGGCTTTGCTCAGCCGCTCCGTGAGGCGACGTTTCTGCTCTTCCCAATACCCCGGGGTGACGGGAATCGGCTGGCCGGAGTCCAACCCTTCGAGCAGCAGGGCGTCGATGCGCTCCTCGCCCTTGCGTTTCTGGTCGGCCCGGATCAGCTCTCGGACATATTCGCTGACGCTGCTGAATCCCCCCTCGGTCACCCGTTCCTGCACGAAGTGCTTCATGGATTCGGGTAAAGTGATGTTCATAGTTTCAATAAACGGTCCCTCCTCTTGCTCTATTCTGTCGCCATTGGCAGCCATTGTCAATGGATTGCCAAGAGCATTTTATGCATGCATACACTCGATCGATTGGCCAGATAGCGGCAAAGAAACCTCACTTTGTTTCCCGCTGTAAGGAAACGGAGCAAATCCTGATTGCATAAATGCAATGAATTGGCGACCCGAGGACAAAAAACCCGTCCGAGCTGCCGGTTTTGTTCCCCTGATTGGTTGACCGGGTTTATAGCGGGCGATAGGCGGGAAAGCCCGCCGTGACAATCCGACCAGGCAGAAAGGAAGGGATGCGGCCGTTTTCTTGACAGTGCAAAAGGGAAAGGCGGCGGTGGGAAACGCCGAGGATTAGGCTTGATGGGGGTCACCTCACCAAGATGCGAAATATTGTACGCTAAGCGAATTCCCCTGACTTGATAGTGGCTTGTAGCACTCTTATCAGTTAATGAGTTTTAAGCATGTTGCTACGTCCCAGAAATGGCCAGATGGATATTGAGACGCTCCGCAATTAATGGAGGTTATTGGAACGGGTGTCAGCGAGACTTTGGGTTCCCTTCGGAC
>JBAUOX010000230.1:0-6488 GCA_049579985.1 Isosphaeraceae bacterium
CCATCCCCACGCAAGACTCGCTTCCGGCTGCTGGCCCGGCTCTGCCGGACGGGATTGGCTACCCGCAGGGTTTCGATGAAAGGTTTTACATTTTGAGATGATTCTCCTTTCCCGAGCTTCTTGGCGCAAGGTCAGACCGAGTTTCAAGTTAACTAGTGTTCCTGGGGTCAGACCCCGAGGTCCCCCGATGGTTACAATCCCCTCACGGGAACGGGAGGGACCCCGATCCCCACCACTGACCCGACCGGCAACGACACGTTCTTCAATTTCAGTATCAACGGGCCCGGGGCCACCGCCGTCGATAGTTTCCCGAGCGCGAGCGGGGATGTCTCGATCATGGTCATACCGACGAGCGTCGTTGCCGAACCGTCGAGTGGCGTGATCGCGATCTTGGGCGTCATTTGCACGGCTGGCGCACTTGGCTGGCGGCACAAAAGCGCTCAACGGAGGCGGCCCGCGAACTTGTAGGTCTTGGCCACGCACCCTGGACTGGGTATAGATAGGTGAAATGAGACCCGAGGCCGTCCCGGGCACGTTGTACCAGGGAGGCTACCTATTTCGCGTCAGGGATAGGGCGCAGAAGCACCACTTCTCAGACCAGAGGCGAGTTGGGGATTTTCAGCGGAAAGCACAAGCTGACATGTCAGCCCCCCTATTTGTCCCGGACAAAGGTGCGTGGCCAAGGCTTCTTCGGGAGCCAGTTCTTTGCTCCTGGGCTCGGATGCGATCAGCAGTCCCGATCGCTGGATTGACCCAGCGAGGGCCGTTTGAAACAATTCACGGAGAGAAAACGGATTCCAACCAGGTGGAAACAAATGGCGACAGTCGATCTCGAGAAGCGCGTTGCGACTCTGGAGGCCGAGGTGGCCAAGCTGAAGGTAAAGATCCAGACACCCAAAGATGACAACCTCCCGTGGTGGGAGCGCATCGCCGGCTCTTTTGAGGGCGATCCTCTTTATGAGGAGGCGATGCGACTGGGCCGAGAGTGGCGTGAGTCATTTCGGCCCAAACCCCGTCATCGCAAGAAGCAGCCTCATGATCGTTCTTGATACGGATTACATGAGTCTCTTGCAATGGAGCGAGGGCACGAATCGGATGCCGTTTCTCCAAAGAGTTCGATCGCTCGAAGCCGAGAACTTGGCCACGACCATTGTTACCTATGAAGAGCAAACCAGGGGCTGGATGGCAATCAAGGCGAAAGCCAGAACGGTCATTCAGGAGATCGAGGCATACTCCAGGCTCAGAAGGCACCTTGACGACTACCGGACGATCCTTGTCCTTGATTTCGATCAACACGCGGGCGATGAGTACCAGAAGCTTCGTCGTCTGCGAATCCGCATCGGCACCATGGACCTCAAAATTGCGGCGATTGTCCTTGCCCAGAATGCGACCCTGCTGACGAAGAACCTCTCCGACTTCCGCAAGGTCCCATGCCTGAAGGTCGAAGACTGGACGCTCCCGAGCGAGAGCTGATCAATCCATCACATATCCCGGCTCGGGCCTTTTGGCGGCTTCCGGCTCTTTAGCCTTCAACCCTGCCTTGCTGGACCGGTCGTGTCAGTTCATTTTTCAACGACCCGACGCAGCGCGAGACCGGTGGTGTCAGTTCATTTTTCGTGAAAATGCTGCCGCATACTGTTGAAGACCGGCTTGAGCCAGCACTCGCCGGCCGAGATCGGTCATTCATTGCGCATTTCCACGCGCTTCGAGAACCAAGCGTTGAAGAAATTTCACTGGTATTTCTCGTCGGCCCTGTTCTACTGGCGCTATTCAAATCGCGTGGCCCCCTCATGATACTCGAGAGTGAGGTGTTACCTCGCTCCCGGGGCCGGCACTTTCTGGAGCAGAGCTCGGATCGAGGGGACGGAGCCCGTCTGACAGGGTCTTGAACAAGGGCGGCATCGCTTTTCCCGGAGGTCCGAAATGAGCTGTCGACACATGATCGATCTCGACCCGGTTCCCGCCCGCACCGAGGGGTGTGAAGAGTGCCTGAGAAGGGGAATGCCCTGGGTCCATCTGCGGCTCTGCTTGACCTGTGGTCACGTCGGCTGTTGCGACAGCTCGCCGGGCCGCCACGCCACGAAGCACTTTCACCAGGAGGGCCACCCCGTGGCCGCCTCGTTCGAGCCCGGCGAGCGGTGGGCCTGGTGCTACGTCGATCAGGCGGATCTGCCCGTACCAGCGCGATTCATCCCCTACTTGCAGCCCTGACGCGGACGAGGGGGCCCTACACGAGGAGGAGACATGGCCGAGCACGACTTGCAGGCGGTCGCATTCCCCACGCTCGATGAGGCCCAGGTCGCGACCCTGGGGAGCTGCGCAGGTGCGTGGCTGACGAAGTATCGGGCCGGGCAAACGCTCTTTCGATGCGGCGATCGCGATGCCAAGTTCTTCATCATCAAGTCGGGTCAGGTCGAGATCCGCGATGAGAGCGGAGATGCGCCGAAGGTCGTCGTCGTGCACAAGCCCGGCGGATTCACCGGCGAGGCTGGGCAGCTCACGGGCCGTCCGGCGATCGTCACTGCCGTCGCCCAGACCGATTGTGAAGTCTACCCGGTGTCGCCCGATGCCCTCCGCCACATCTTGAACCGGTGCCCAGATCTGGGCGACCTCATTCTCCAGGCGTTCATCGCGCGGCAGCAGCTTCTGCGCGAATCGGCCGGCTTCACCGGCCTGCGCGTCATCGGCTCGCGTTACTCGCGCGACACGTTCCGGATCCGCGATTTCCTGGCCAGGAACCGGGTCTGGTTCACCTGGCTGGACCTGGAGTCCGATCCGCAAGTGAATCAGTTGCTCAAGCAGTTCGGGGTTAGCGAAGCCGACACGCCAGTCGTCACCTGCGGGCGAATGTTGCTGCTGCGCAATCCTTCGAACCGCGTGCTGGCCGATGCCATCGGCATTCGCAAGCCGCTGGATCAGCAGGTTTACGACCTGATCGTGGTCGGCGGCGGGCCGGCGGGACTGGCGGCTGCGGTCTATGGCGCCTCTGAAGGACTCTCGACGGTGGTGCTGGAGTGCACCGCGCCCGGCGGTCAGGCCGGCAGCAGCATGCGGATCGAGAACTATCTCGGCATTCCCACGGGGCTGACAGGTCGCGAGCTGACGGATCGCGCAGTCCTCCAGGCCAACAAGTTTGGCGCCCGCCTGTCTGTCTCCGAGCCGGTGACCGGTCTGACGTTCGACAACGCCTACGCCGTTCTTCACCTGGACGGCAGCGAATCCGTCGCCGCCAAGTGCCTTCTGATCTCCACCGGCGCGGAGTATCGCCGCCTCGGTGTCGAGGGGTGCGAACGATTCGAGGGCTGCGGCGTCTATTACGCCGCGACACCCAACGAGGCGCAGTTGTGCCGGGGCGCGGACGTTGTGGTCGTCGGTGGCGGCAACTCCGCCGGCCAGGCCGCCGTCTTCATGGCCGGCCAGGCGCGGAAGGTGTTCGTCCTGATTCGCGGTGACGATCTGTACAAGTATATGTCGAGCTACCTGGCCCGGCGGCTCGAGGAAACCGGCAACATCGAGGTGCTGCTCAACACGGAGGTCAAGCGGATGTCCGGCGATCTCCGTCTGACCACGATCGAGATTGTCAACAGCAAGACAGGCCAGACGCAAGTGCTGGAGGCTGCGGCGCTCTTCAGCTTCATCGGTGCCGTGCCGCGGACCGACTGGTTGCCCAAGGAGATCGAAATCGACTCCAAGGGGTTCGTCCGCACCGGGCCGGCCCTGGCTCAGTCGCCTGCATGGAGCGCGAAACGGCCGCCGTTTCTGCTCGAAACCAGCCGGCCGGGCGTGTTCGCGGCCGGGGATGTGCGCTCCGGCTCGGTCAAGCGCGTCGCGTCGGCCGTCGGCGAGGGAGCGATGGCAGTCCAGTTCGTGCACGAGTACCTGAAGGAGATGTGACGCAGATTTCGCGCAAGCCCCCTCCGGCGGGAAAAACACTTTTTCCCGGGAAGCCACCATGGCTGGCGAGCCGGGTCGAGGCAGTCGCCACTTTCCGACGTCCAGACTCCCTCGTACCATACCTGAGCTTTCCCGGTGATCCACGTGGTCGCTGGCCCGATCAAGCCCTCAGGTATGGTCATGACACTCTCAGCACGATATCCGATCGCACTCGTTTGTTGCCTCTTCCTGCACCACGGCATTGTGCGGGGGGGATCAGGCGCACCCACCACGCTCCGTTTCGCCGTCACGGTCGCTGCCGGGCTCGGACCAGACAGGGCTTTCTCTGGCCGGCTGCTGGTGGTGCTGGGACGAACGGACGGTGGCGAGCCCAGGCTGGATATCGGTCAGACCGGAATGAACGCGGCGCCGATTTTGGCGCGTGATGTCGCCGGTCTTGCCCCTGGTAAGGAGGCGATCCTCGACGATCGTTCGATCATCTTCCCGATCGAGCACCTGGGGAACCTTGGGCCCGGCGCCTACGCCGTCCAGGCGATCTTGCACATCAACCCCGATCTGAACGTGCCCAATGCGCCCGGCGATCTCTACAGCTCGGTCAAGAAGGTCAAGCTCGACCCCGCGATCGGCGGCACGGTCGCGCTCGAGCTGTCGCGGGCCATTCCGGAGGAGACTCTGCATCCCGATACAGAGCTGGTCAAGTACGTGAAGATCCGCTCGCCGCTCTTGAGCGAGTTTCACCGCAGGCCGATTTTTCTCCGCGCGGGTGTCATCCTGCCGCGCGACTTCGCCAGTGAGCCCGACCGGCGCTATCCCCTGCGGGTGCACATCGGCGGTTACGGCGCCCGGTTCACCGGGGCCGGCGCGAGAATGACCGCGGGATCCGCGTTCCACGACTTCTGGATGGCCGACGACACTCCACGGATGATTCTCGTCGGGCTCGACGGCGCCGGGCCGCTGGGCGATCCGTACCAGGTCAACTCGGCCAACCACGGCCCGTACGGCGACGCCGTTACACGGGAACTGATACCCCACATCGAACGGACCTTCCGGGGCATCGGGCGGGGTTCGGCACGCGTGCTCAACGGCGGCTCGACCGGCGGCTGGGTGTCCCTGGCCTTGCAGGTTTTTTATCCGGACTTCTGGAGCGGTACCTGGTCGTTCTGCCCCGACGGGGTCGATTTTCGATCGTTCCAATTAGTGAATATTTATGAGGACCACAATGCGTACGTCAACCGGCACGGCTTCGAGCGCCCCGCGGCGCGCGACGTGACGGGCGAGGTCCGATACACGATGCGGCACGAGTGCTCGCTCGAGAACGTACTGGGCCGCGGCGATTCGTGGACGATGTCGGGGGGCCAGTGGGGCGCCTGGAACGCCGCCTATGGTCCGCGCGGCGACGACGGCCGTCCCGTCCCTCTCTGGGATCCCAGGACGGGAGTGATCAACCGCGCGGCGGCCGCACACTGGAAGGCGTATGACCTGCGCCGGGTGCTCGAGCGGAACTGGGCGGTTCTTGGTCCCAAGCTGCAAGGCAAGATCCACATCTGGGTCGGTGACGCCGACGACTTCTTCCTCAACAACGCCGTCCACCAGCTCGACGAATTCCTGTCGCGGGCCCAGCCTGCTTATGAGGGATCGATCACCTACGGCCACGGTCATGGCCATTGCTGGATGGGTATCTCCGAGCGGGAGATGATGCAGCAAATGTGGAGTCGCATGCAAGCGGCCGGGGAGACGCTTTGAGCGCGGCGGCCGCTCATTGTATTGTCCATCTGCTACGGCAAGGTCAGCCACGCCTGCCCTTGGCGATACAGGAGCGGATCATCGGTGTACTGCTCCCAGATCCGCAGCAGCGAGGCGTGCAAGGGGAGCAACTCCGCCGCCACTTTCCTGCTCGTGCCGGCGTCGATCAGCCGCTGGGACTCCAGGAAACGCAGCCAGGCGGGAATGGCCTGAAACAGGGCCGCCGCGGAGTGGTACAGCCCGCTCATCATGCCCATCATTCCACCGAGGTGAACGTCGAGCGTGACCCGCTCAGGGCAAAGTGGGTGGGCCGGCCGGGGCGGTTTCGGCAGTTTCCGATTGGGGTGCAGTGCCTGCTCCAGCATGCTCGGGCGCGGATCGAGGTCGCCCTCGTTCCGCCGCACGAAATAGCGATACAGCTCGTGCCTTACGAGTTCCCCCCGTGGGAAGGGCACTCCTTCCTCGCGGCGTAGGTAGCCGACGAATGCGCTGATCAGCCGGGACAGATTGATCGCACCCTGGTCTGGGGTTTGTCTTTCCTCCTGCTCAGTATCCCAATCTTCACGGCTTCTTTTCCGTGGCGGCCTCAGGGCGAAGTCGTCCGCCTGCCACTCCCGCCCGGACTTTCCCGTCAGGTCGCCGATGAATTCGCGCAGATAGTCCTCGCGCGGCTCCTCGACAAAGAACTGGACGCGGTCGAGCAAGACCGCATCGGCCGGATCGGGAGAGGCTGTGTGTTCGAGGTAGTTGAAGATCTCGTGATTGACCCCCTTCTCCGCGAACTCCGAGAGGCCCCAGGGAACGATGTTGTCGGAGGATTTCACGACCGGCCAGGCGATACGCAGGGCCTC
>JBAUOX010000231.1:0-7471 GCA_049579985.1 Isosphaeraceae bacterium
GATTACCGAGGTGAGATCAAATTATGCGCATCTAGTATACGTGTGGCCACCTTCAAAGGGCTGCCATAGTTGTCGGCAGCGCTCGTGAACTGGTTGGGCTTGGTCTTGGGGACCTCTCCGGTCTTGACGACGCCGTTGATGACCTTGATCGCTTCGGCATCGTCAAACGAGGCCGGGGCGTCGAATTCGAGCTTCGACGACTCGTAGACGGCATCCAGCACTTGACCGATGAGAGGGGTCAGGACCGCCAGGAGTTCTCCCTGGCAGTTGAAGGATAGATTGCTGTGGTCGGCGGCGCTGATCTGCCCTCGGGCATAGCTATCGGTGACGATCTTGGCGCTGCTGCCGATCTCGTCTCGCAGCCGGTTGGCGACCCATTGGATGACCTCCTTGGCATCCTCCGTGTCCTTGTGCTGATGGTCCTTGACCAGCTCCCGGTAGGCGGCGAAATCGAGCAGGCGGTCCTTTTCCTGGGCTGTCAGTTGTGCGGGACTCCAGAAGAGGATGCGGCGATCTCCAACCTTCTTGGCGAGGTCGGTCACTTTGTCGCCGCAGGGCCGGTTGCTGATGAAAACAGCGAAATCATGATCGGTGTCGGCGGTGTTCAGAGGCGGGAGAGCCTGACCTCTACTGGCGATGTCGAGCAGGTCACGCATGTAGACCCGCCCTTTGATAGTCCGGCCGTGCCACTCGACTAGAGCGTCCTTCTGTTCGGCGGGAGCGATCCCCCGGAAGATCGACCTGGGGCTCCGAGCCAGGTCCATCGTCAGGAGCGAGGTCTTGATCTCCCATCCGTCCAGCCCGAGAAGCTGGTGCCAGGCATCCCTCTGCTGGACCTGACTGTTCTCGGCCTGACTGCGAGCCTTCTGGAACAACTCCTTGACATCGCCGCCGCCGCCTTCCGGCGTGAAGACGAAGTTCTTTCCGACCTTCTTGACCTGCGGCAGCTCCTTCGCAAGTTCATCGAGCAGCACTTCGTAGTGGTCGAGGTTGTCCTTGATGTCGGCCTTCTGTCCCTTGTCGTGATCCGCCCACTCCATGACGGAGTTCATGATCTCTTCGACCGAGAGGCCGTTCGGCTGCATCTTGGCCACGTGGTAGAGAAAGAGCGTCTTCAGGATCTTCTCGCAGCGGGAGGCGTAAACCTTCAGCCGCCCCTTCGTCGCCTGCCCGATGGTGCGTCGGCCCGCCTCGTAGGCTTTCCACTCGTCGTAGTACTTCGTGCGGACGGCCGAGATCCCTGCGGTCGTCCCGGAGGGGTCTTCCTCATAGCTGACCACATCGTCGAACATCTGCCAGATCGTGATCAGCTCGTCGGACTTGGCTTTCCTCTGGGTCTTGAGGGTCTGGTGCATGAAATGCACGGCCGACCGCAGAGTGGTCAGGTTGTAGCTGACGGCTCGTAGAACGTCGATGGCGGGCTTGTAGAAGGGGAAAAAGCGCCGGAAAGTTTCGCTGCCGATGGCGTCGGGCCAGGTGAAGCTCTTGTGGTAATCCTCAAAGTAATCGTCGATCTTCTCGGGCTTCGTGACGGTGCGGACTCGTGACAGCACAATGTCGTAGAAGTTCGACTCGTTCTGGAGCAGGGAGACGTTCCGCAGGCGGTCGTTGGCGATGATGTTCTTGACGCCCATCTTGGACTCAAGGGCCTGCTGCGCCGAGCAGATCGTCCAGACGGGCAGACAGTGGGTCTTCGCCAGGCGGTTGGACAGCACGACCAGCGTCTTCTCGTCCTCGACCCTCTGGTCTTCGGTGCGGTTCTTCATGAACAGCGAGACTTCATCGAGGATCAGCAGCAGCCCCTCGTAGCCGCTGGTGATGAGCGTCTCGGCGACGTGCTTGAGAACCGCCTCGGCCTCCATCGGGATGTCCGGGGTGGTTTTCAGCTCCTTGCGGTAGAAGTCCCAGAGCTTCTGGCCACAGTCACGACGAACTGTAGGTTTCTTGCTGTTCCTCAAGTTATCGAGGAACTCGTCAATCTCGGTCTGTTCATTGTCGTCGAAGTGCTTTGGGTCTTTGAGGAACTTCGCCAGACGCTTGTAGTAAAGGTCCAGCTCCGCCTCGAAGCTGTCTGCCAGGACTTCGACGGGGTAGACCGAGATCGTTCGACCGGTCTCGGCATGGTACTGGTCCTGCACGGCGTCGAGGATGTACTCGGTCAGCTTTCGACCCGTGTCGGTCACTCCAATAGTGCCGCCACCCTGGCCGACCAAAGTCTTCACGGCAACGAAGATCCCCTTCGACTTGCCGCTCGACTTCCTGGCGAGACCGTTCTCGTAGAAGTTGTAGATCGATTCCCGCTTGCCCTTCTTGTTCTTCGTCTCCAGGTCGAGAACGATGTCCCAAACATTCTTATCACCCAAGGCGAGTGCGCCCACGACGGACAGAAGGTGCGATTTGCCCGACCCGAACTCAGCCTGTATCCACCACCCTTGCCCGATCGGGTTCGTCTTGTCGGACGGGTTATAGGGCATCGCAAGCTGGCGCAAAACGTCGTTGAGCAGCGAGCGCACCGGGTCGATCAGGAAGTCCCGGACAGTGCGGGGCTCGGCCCGCCGCTTGCGCTTCGATTCGGCCTCGACATCGACCGACCCACCCTGCCAGATATGCCGCTCGACGACATAGAAATCGATGATGTCGTCGGGAACGTCGCAGAGCTGATCGAGGCTTTGACGTTTGAACAACCCGCTCATTCGGACAGCTCCCACAGATGATTCTCGGGGACCAGATTCATCGGCAAGGTGCGGTGGTTGCCTGCCGGTGCCTCGTGAAAGAGAGTGATGCGGTCAGCGACCCTCTCCCCCGGCAACAGCACAAGAATGTGCTTCTGGTTGGTCGCCCTGATGCGAAAGCAATTCAGTTCCATGTCGTAAGCAAACAAGAGTTCGAGGTTCTTGATCGCCAAGAAAGAGGTCTCCATGAGCTTGTCGGCGACCAGGGCATCCAGCTCATCAGCGAGCTGTTTCTTGACGGTTTCCGGCATGCCAGCCTCGTGTCGGACGAGCCACTTCAGCTCTTCGTCTCCGAATCTCTGCAAGAGGGAAAGGTTGATATTCAGCGCCGGGCCAAGTGGCCTATCATCCGGGCTGCGTGCCTCTCGGAACGCCACCCGCTCGTACCGCTCGATGCGCTCGTAGGTTCCCAGGACGACGTAGAGGTGCCGTCCCGTGGGCATGGCGAGCTTCTGCCGCAGTTGTGAGTTGATCTCGTGTCCCGAGAGTCTCATCGATGCGCCTCCTCGGTCAGGTTCACGAGGTGACGCACTGCATCGTCGAGAGTGTACTTGGTGGTGAACTGGCGCATGCGGTCGATTTCACTCACCTTGGACAGGATTCCAGCCTCCCTGAGCACGTAGAGCTGATGGACCATCCACTGCTGGTCCCAGAGCAGCCATTTGTGCATGGGACCGTTGAAGAGCCGCTCGAATGAGTACATGCCCGGCTCAGGAAACTCCAAATGGAGCGCGTAACCGAAGGCGTCGAGGCTTCCCTCTCTGAGGGACACATTCAAGCGAGTCCTGGCCGCCGCTCCGATGCCGAACCGCTCATACGTGCGGATGATCGCTTGGCTCATGTCCGACACAGACTTCGAGCCAGGGAATTTGGCTTGCACGAACTCTAGGACTCGACTTCGGGCGACCCCGCCTTGCGGCAGCGAAGGGAAGACAACCTCCTCTGCGACAGAGGCGACGATCGGCTCCATCCGGCACGTCAAGTAGAACAAGGCATCGGAGAGAGCCGGTTTGCCCGCCGTCTTGGCGGCGAACTCGATCAGATCCTTGTGCAGGGTTTCGCCGGGGAAGTAGCGTCCGATCAGGTAACCGGCAGCTCGTCGCCGTGTCGCCTGAGAGTTGAACCGGAGTTTCTCGGTCAGGTAGTCCCTGAACTCGCCAATGGTCTTGAACTTGATCGCAGCGGGAATCTGACTCAGAGCGTGATCGGCCAGGTCTTTGTCATAGATCCGCAGAGCGGCTTCAGGGAATCTTGGCTTAGTTGGGTGTCCCCTTTCGGGAACCGGTACCCGCCCATTACCCTCTTCGCCCCGCTCGAAGAGAAGACGTTCCTGAACTGCGGGCTTCGACGACTTCAGGCTCTTCTCAACTCGGCCTTTCAGGCGGTTGAAGGTCTGAGCTATGTCCCGCTTGAGTTTGGTCCGATCGATCTCTTCGCTGCTGTCCTCGATGGACTTCCAGAGGTTCCGAACGGTATCCACCACGGACTCGATGGATAACGAGTCGTTGATTGACGTGGAGCGGCTTGTTGACGTTGAACGTGCCAAGCGTCTCTCCCCACATGACGCCTGGCCCTGGCATAAGCACAAAGCCAGGTGGTCGTCGATGACCAGTCTCTAGGCTGCGCCATGCACTCATCCAAGTTGGGTTCGAGCATGGGGGCCCCTGTAATTATGCTCAGTTTAACTCACTGGCAGAGGGTCAGCAAGAAAGCCGGTGGAGATGTCCCAAATCACAAGTTCAACGGGTAGGGGCAGGACAGGTCAGTACAGGCGGGGGGCTCCCCACCCTCCGGGCCGACCCCACTCGTGGGGTTCCCCCCGCCCGGCTTGCGGGGTCGGCCCTGTCCGGCTTTTCTCAACGAACAATCTCTGCCGGTAGCTGGATCGGATAGGTCGCCGAACGAAACAAATTCGCAACGACAGCAGTCGCAATCAAAGGGCGGTCAAGACCAACTTTGCAGCATGCCATGGGCTGCGCTGCTGGGCGTAGGAACGCACGCCAGCGTGAGAGCCTCTTTGTGTGAAACCTCGATCTGCCCGCTGGTTATCTTGTACGGCTCCGGCTATCGCTTGGGCACGGGCTCGCCACAGGAGCGGCAGACGGTGGCGCTCATGTGCACAGGTTTGCCGCAACGGGAACAGACCCGAAGGCCAGCCTCCATCTTCATCACAAGTGAGGCGCTGTCCTGGGGCATTGCCGTTGGGGAAACGGCGCTCAGTGCCGGATGCGACGTGGTGGACTCGCCGCCTGGTTGCTGGTTGTGATTCGATGCGGCCTGGTGGCGGCTCGCCCATCGCTCCAAGCGTTCCAGATCGGCGGCATCCATGTCTTCCGTGCGACCAGCGGGACGCATCCGGCCCTGGCCTCTCGAGCCTGGAGAGGCACCCGCCGCTTCCTCCCAGGCGAATTCGGGAACGGGAACGATGCGCCCGCAATCCGGACATTTTCCAGCTTCGGGTCGCTCATCACTGCGGACCTTCAGCCGCCGGCCACAAGGGCAATTAAATCGCACGTAGCCGTCTCCCGATTCAGTCGCTTCCGGCCGCTGCGCCGGGCTGCGACGAACCCGGACCTTAGCCCCACACCGGGGACAGGTCAGCCGATCCGGACCGCCAGATGTCACCTTCAGCGTCTCACCACACCGACAGGTCACCTGCGCCATCGTGGGCCTTATCCGATCGGGTACAAAGCTTCGTGGACGTTAGTGAAGGTGTGCACGATCAAAAAACGACGGGACCTAATGCCGGCTGCTGGCCGGCTTCAGCAAATTCCTCGCGGCGGAACCCCCTGCCTTCAGGCCGACCACAAGTGGTACCCGGGAGGAGCCGCGCCCATGAATGTTGAAAAAAACAAACGGTACTTGATGACCGAGCAGTTCCCGGTACAATCTCGCCATGCGGCCAAGGGCACTCCTTCGGGAGCAACAGTGTTTCGGCCGCCGCGAACTCGCCGTGAGGCGCTTCGCACAAGCCCCGCGAAAGCGATGGGCATGAGCCGAGGGGGAAACCCCCTGGCAGGGTGACCGTAATGACACCTATTCATGCGGGCCAATCTGGCCCAGCGTGAAAGCCCCCGGCTTTAGCCGTGGGCGATCGTTACCAAGCTATCCAGGGGGATCAGTCCGTTGAGGCTGCCGGAGCGGAAGCCCTCGAGGTCCAGGGTGACGAACTTGAACCCCAGGGCGCGAAAGGCTGGAACCATGGCGTTGCGGACCTCGGGCTGAACCAGGCGCGGCAGATCATCCAGGGAGACCTCGACCCGCGCCAGATCGCCTTTATGGTAGCGAACGCGGAGTAAACGCAGCCCACGCTGACGGAGCCACTGCTCCGCCTGGTCGATCATGCGGACTCGTTCGGGGGTGACTTCCTCACCATAGGCGATGCGGCTGGACAAGCACGGAGTTGCCGGCTTGTCCCATGTGGGCAAGCCCCATGCCTTCGCCAAGGCGCGGACGTCGTTCTTGCTCAATCCGCACTCCTGGAGTGGATGGCGCACGCCGTTCTCGCTAGCGGCACGCATGCCAGGCCGATGGTCGCCCAGATCGTCAGAATTGGCGCCAGAGGCGATCACGTCGACCCCGAGCTCCCCGACCAACCCGGAAAGCCGCCCGTATAGCTCGCTCTTGCAGAAGTAGCAGCGATCAGGCTGATTGCGGAGGTAGTTCGAGTCTGCAAATTCCTCGGTACGGATCACGCGGTGGCGGATACCGATCCGGCTGGCCAGTTCTTGGGCCTCCTCGAGCTCTCCAGTGGCCAGGCTGTCCGAAACCGCCGTCACGGCAATCGCGGCATCCCCAATCGCCGCGTACGCCGCCTGAGCGACGACTGTGCTGTCAATCCCTCCTGAATAGGCAACCGCCACCCGGCCGTAACTTTGCAGGGTGTCGACTAACTTCTCACGGTGGGCAATCAGCGACGGCTCTGTGCCGGTCCATGAGGTCAAGCTCAAGACACACATCCTTCGAAAGAACGGCCTGGGCGATGTTCGCAGGGCTTTGATATTTCTATCATGGAATTGTATTGTAAGGTCTGGCCGGCTGCGGCTCAAGATTCGTGAAGCTCGTGCATGCTTTCGTCGACCTGAATTGCTCCGATCCGCTCGACAACCTTGACGATCCGGCAAATCGCTTCCTCGATGTCGGTCTCCGTGGTGCTTGCTCCCAGGCTGAAGCGAACCGAGGATCGCAGCCGATCGTCGGGCACGCGCATGGCAACAAGGGTCGGCGACAAGCGGGTCGAGCCGCTAGCGCAGGCAGAGCCAAGAGAAACGGCAACGCCGGCCAGGTCAAGTTGCATCAAGAGCGCATCGCCATCGAGGCCGACGAAGCCAAGGTTAACGGTCTGAGGAAGTCGCAACGCCAAATCAGCCGGGCCGTTGCGGATGACTCGATCCACCCCCAGCGCGGCGATCAGGCCCGTTTCCAGACGGTCGCGAAGTGCAAGCCAGCGTGCCATCCGAGCTTCGGCTCCAGCGCGCCACCGCTCCAAGGCCGCGGCAAGGCCGACAGCCAGGGGAACAGCCATCGTCCCCGGCCGCCGTCCCTGCTGCTGTCAGCCACCGACAAGCCAAGATCGTAGCCTGAACCCCTTACGCAGAAGCAGAAGACCAATACCCAGCGGCCCGTGAAACTTATGGGCGCTGGCTGCCAGGCTTGTCACACCAAGGGCGTGGAAATTCACGGGAATCCGCCCGACAGCCTGCACGGCATCGGTATGGACCGGGATGCCCTGCACGAGT
>JBAUOX010000232.1:0-1768 GCA_049579985.1 Isosphaeraceae bacterium
CACCACATCGTGGACGTAGACCGAAGGATCCTTGCCACTCTGACGGGCAAGCTCCTCAAGCTTTTGTTCCTGGTCTGGTGTGAGGCTAATGGTTATTGACATCATGTGTGTCTGCTCGGGCGAAGGTCCCACGGCCGCTCGCTCAGGACGAACGGGCTGGGACCTGGCTTTGGCTTCGGAACCTTCGCACTCGATCAATCTTAATCACAGCCTCTGACGCTTGCGAATCCTATCCGTCCACGGCCTTCACCCTTGCGACGCCGTTCAAAGCCCCTCGATCTTCTCAGCCTCTGTCTTCTCCGCCTTCACCTCGCCTGTTTTGACCGGCTCGATCCGGATCTTGCGATTCCGACTGGGGACGGAGCGGGTGGAGGAGAGGCAGTGGCCGCTGGCGTCTGGGCATTCTTGCGAAATTGCTGACTCACTGGCGACCGGCCTTGAGCTCGGGTAGGTCGAGCGGTCCTGATTCAGCCTTCCTCTGGTGATGTTCGTCGTTCGATCGCCACCTCAACCCACCGGCTTGGCTCTGGTCCGCTGGAGGTAGGCCCTGAATTCCGTATGTTCGGGAGAATCGAGACCCCGCTGAAGCACCTCGAGCAAGGTGTCGAAGTTGTCGCTCAAGAGCGCGGCCGGATCGAGCCAAAGGCCAGGGAAGATCGTGCTCCGCAGGGTGCCATCTTCCGCCGGTGAGAGCCGCTGGTAGTAGCCGTCGCGGAGAACGAACCAATCGATCCGCCGGTCAATCACACGCCAGACGATGTACTCGCGGACCCCGTTATTCTGGTACGCCCGGAGCTTATCGTGGAGGTCGTAACTGGCGCTGCTGGCGGCGACCTCGGCGACGAGGTCCGGTGCACCTTTGACGTAGCCGTCTTCGTCGATCGTGACATGACCACCGTATTCGGAAGAGACGAACAGGAGGCAGTCAGGTTGAGGCATGCTTCCCAGGTCCAGTCGCACACTGGCGTTGTCACCGCCCTCGACTCCGGGCGTCCTCGCTCGGTAAAGGAAAAGCCAGCCGACAATATTGAAATGCGGTCCTGAGTGGTCTCGCTGTCTGACCGGTGAAGGCACTTGGACGACTCCTGCAATCAGCTCGGCCTTCTTGAGACCTGGCATCGCATCATAGCGTCGCTCGAACTCGTCTCGGCTTAGCCGGTCACCGCTTTCCAGTGGTGGGATTGCTCCATTGCCCTCGACCGACCCGAGGGGCGGAGTCGGCTCGACCTGGCGGAGTGGGACGGACATGGCATCAACCTCCGAAACGAGTAGCTGCCGGCGGTGGGATCCCATTCATTCTACGCGGTCCTTGCCGGCAGGAACATCAGGTTCGACGGTCTTCGCCTTGGCAAAGCCGCTCAAGGCCCCTCGATCTTCTCTGCCTCGGTCTTCTCAGCCTCCACTTCGCCTGTTTTGACCGGTTCGATCCGCAGTTCCGGGGACACTTTACACGATTCCAGGGGACAGTCTTTGCTGGACCGTCAAGGATCATATACCCATCCGGCGTCCTGGCGGACCTGCCCTTCACATGCCATTTTCTGGTACAATTGAGTCTTATCGTCCTTGCCACGTGGACGGTCATTCTCGGAGAGATCAAGATGGTGATCACACTTCCCCCGGAGCTGGAAACCGCTCTCAACGAACTGGCCCGAAAGCGAGGGGTTGCCCCAGAGATCCTGGCCCTCGATGCCCTGCGGGAACGACTCATCGCCATGACCCGGGTGGTCGAGCCGAGGGATGAATGGGAGCGGCTGGTCATCCAGACCGG
>JBAUOX010000233.1:0-1917 GCA_049579985.1 Isosphaeraceae bacterium
CACGGCCGTTCCGGCCGGCTGTGATGTCCAGGTCCCCGAGGGCGACGTTCGAGCTGCGTACCGCAAGTTCCAAGCGTTCGCTGGCCCGCCGCAATTGCTCCTCGACCTTCTTGAGCTCGGTGATGTCTTGAAGGATCGCTATGCCATAGGCGGGTTCTCCCGCACTGCGGTTCTGGATCGATAGCGACACGTTTCCCCAGGCAACCGATCCATCCTTGCGAAGATATCGCTTTTCCAACGAGAAGCTGGGCAACTCGCCCCGCATGAGCGAATGGAAGTGCTCGAGGCTGGCCGCCAAGTCTTCGGGGTGCGTGACGTCCCGGAAGGTTCTTACGAGTAGTTCCTCTCGTGTGTATCCGACAATGTCGCAGAGTGTTTCATTCACGAGCAGGAATCGTCCATCGGCGTCAACATGGGCGATGCCGACGGCCGCGTTCTCGAACGTGCCGCGGAACCGCTCTTCGCTCTCACGCAACGCCTCTTGGGCCTGCTTGCGCTCGGTGATGTCTTCCGCGAGCCCGGCGACTCGATAGACCTCCCCCGCATGGTCTTTGATCGGGAAAGCGTGACAGCGGACCCAGCGGAGCGTGCCATCCGGCCGCGCCACGCGGAACTCCGTGTCCGTGGACATCCCGCGGAGTTGTTGCTCCAGGCGCACCATCACCTCCTCCCGATCATCCGGATGGACGGTGTCGATCCAGGAGCGCGGGTTCTCGTAGAGGCTCTGGCACGTTCGCCCCCAGATCGCTTCGTAGGCTGGGCTCACGTAAAGCGTTTGCTTCCATCCTCCGTCCTGCATCCAGAACATCTCGCGAATGCTCTCCGCCATCTGACGGAAGAGCTGCTCACTTCCCCGTAGAGCCTCCTCGGCCCGCATGCGCTCGGCGATCTCCCGCTCCAGTTCCTCGGGGCTCCGCATGGCCAGGGCCCGTGGCACAAGCGGCACGAGGGCGATGACGGTAGCCCAGGAGACGATGGCCGTGAACAGCTTGATCAGTCCCGCCAGACGGTACGCGGGCCACCAGAAGATGATGGCTTCCATCAGGTGCGTGGTGCCGCAGGCGAGGATGAAGGCCCCGAACAGCCAGAAGATGGCACGGAATGGTATGTCCTTCTTGCGCAGGACAAAGTAAACGAGGATGCAGGGGATGGCGAGGTACGCGGACCACACCCCCAGGTCTGAGAGGATGTGCAGCCAGCCGAGCCCCGGGGTCCATGAGCCGCAGTCCCAGCGCCTGGGGAAGTCGGATGTATCGAACAGCCTGGTGAACAAGTCCACCTGACGCTCCCTTCTTGGTCGATTCCCTGAACGGTTCGATACTCCTCGCAGAAGCTACTCCTGCGGGGCAACGGTCGACTCGCGCCGGGCATCAGCGCGAACCCAGACGAACAGCTCGCAGAGACCGGCACTCTCATCGTACCCAGGACGCCGACGCGACATCGTATTCTGGCCATGTGAACGCGGGCAGGATCTTGGCAGCCTGACCATGAGGCAACAGGACGGCCTCAAAAACCTCCCCACTTTTCTACTCTTTCTTCTTTCCCAGCGGCGCGGGCTAGGCGATGATTGTCTGGTAGCGATCTATACCTGGCAGCAAGGTTGCGAATCGAATGCCAAACGTTCAGACGTAGGGCCCACGTAGCGGCGCAGGGCTTTGGAGTGCCGCAGCCCCTGGACAAGAGGGTGATCTGCTTTGATTCGCCTTGGTGGCATTGGAGCGATCGTGGCCAACCTGTTGCTGATTGACGACGACCCGTCCCTGATACCGGGGCAGATGCGCCAGGCGTTCCCCGCACCCGCTCACCGGGTCGAGGTGGCGGGCACTGGAGCTGAAGGGCTCAAGCGGGTCCGTGCCAGGTCTCCCGATGTCATTCTCCTCGACCTGGGCCTTCCCGACCAGTCGGGCCTGGAGGTTT
>JBAUOX010000234.1:0-3447 GCA_049579985.1 Isosphaeraceae bacterium
TTCAACATCCGTGCACACACCATCCTAGTTAGTGAGAAACCATCTGCCAAATCCCGGCTCCAAGGACGGGATTATACCCCTCCGCTCATGCATTTTGGAATAACCCCCCGAAACGCAGGATGAGCCACAATCAAAATGCAGCAGAGCACAGTCAGAAATCACCTGTAGCTGCTCGGGAAAACGGCATTTTGACCAGCCTGTGTTCGTTTTGGGTGTGCGCTGGCCCTGGCCTTCCCGCTCCGCAATTACTGGGCCATGCTGGGGACCGAACGGTTACGTATTCCTTGGCGCTTTTGGTGGAGTCCTCGTGGGAGCGGGAACCGCGGCGAGCGATGGACCGGCGGGGAGTCGCGAGCTTGCCGTTGTATCCCGAGGGCCAAGCTTGCCGGTACGCGACTGTGCCGCGGCTGATCGAGGTCTTTGAGGGCGTGCAACAGCACACGCTGCTGGTCGGAACCAAACCACCAGTGGTCTTCACCACCAAGCTGACCCGGCTGCAACACCAGATTCTCAGCCTGCTGGGCATGTCACGGGCCTACGACGGCTGACTTGGCATGCCGATGGAAATTCGGAGAAAATCAACGCCACGGCATTCGATTGCCATCTAGCCTCCTCGGCTAAGTCCACAGCCCCCTCGGATCCGCCGTCATCGCTCGCGGAGATCGGCCATCAGCTCCAGCTTGGCGTATTGACTGTAACGATGATAGCTGCCCGATACGACCTCGAGGAAGATCATCGGCAGACGAGCCAGCTTCAGGCTCGGGAGTGAACGGCGTCTCCGCAGGTGGTCGAGCTTGCTCTGGATGACCCTGTGGTAATCACGGCGAAGCAATCGGGGCTCGAATTGCGAGAGACGATCGAGGGCCTCCGTCAATTTCTCAAACTGTTGATCAATAAAAGTGAGGCGCTCCGGCAGCCCCGCGGGACGCCCGTGCTTGGCGGCCTCCCCGGGGCGGCTGGCGCCGACCGCCTGTGTCTGGTGGCGCCGGTATCGGATCAGAGGTTCCGGCAGCGCACGGACGCCCGCCAAAGCCGACATCACCAGCGCGATCCATTCGTCGTGGAGCCAGCGTTCCGAGAAGGGGATGAGGACATCGCGACAGTCCGCGCGGAACGACGCGGTGCAGCCGGTGACCCGCGGGCGTTTCACCAGCAGCTCGAGGGCGGACCCGGCATTCATCGCGCGGGGAAGGCCGACCTTGGCAACGAAGCTCTGGAAGAGGGTATACCCCAACGGATGCAGCGCCTCGTCGCAGACCTCGCCGTTGCTGAAGACGAGCCCGATTCCCGGGTCGGCGGCGTAGACCGCCTCATGCCACGCCAGCTTCTCCGGCGACCAGACGTCATCCTGATCGGATAGGAAGATCACGTCGCCGTCGCAGAGTCCGACAACCTGCTCGAAGTTCTTGATGATACCCAGCCGTCGCTCATTTTCCTGGATCCGGACCGGGAAGGGCGCCGAGGTGCGGAACTCGGCGAGGATTCCCGGCGTCCGGTCGTCGGACCGGTCGTCGCAGACGACGAGTTCATCGGGCCGCCGCGTCTGGGCGAGATACGAGGCCAGTTGCTCGCGAAGGAACCGCTGTCCGTTGCAGGTCGCCAATGCGATGGATAGCTTCATCATCGATCTCGTCGGTGTGTGTGCTGGTTCAGCGTGAATGGGACAAACGGCTTTGCTGGTTAATTCTACAGTGCTAACTCGACATTGCCTTGGCCGATTCTCGACGCTAAAATCCAGCCCTCCCAAAGACTTCTGGAGGGCATGGCATGGACGCCGACCAATTTCATCGGTTGGAAGCAGAGTTTACCGCGTTCCTCGATCGTTTCGGCGATTGCTTCAGTCGTAAAGATACGCGCGCCCATCTGGGTGTGTACGTGCGTGGGCAGCTCTCCGATCTGCCCGAGAAGAGTGTCGAGCCCATAGCCCTGGAAGCGGGTGTTGCACGGCGGACGTTGCAAGAGTTCCTCAGCCAGCTCAAGTGGGACGAAGACCGGATGCGCGATCGGCTGCAGCACGTCGTGGCTGCCGAGCATGCCGGCCCCCATACGATCGGGATCATCGACGAGACCAGCGACGTCAAGAAGGGGGACAAGACTCCCGGCGTTTAGAAACAGTGGTCCGGCCGCCTGAGCAAGACCGAGAACTGCATCGTCACCGTCCACCTGGGTTTCGCACGCGCCGATTTTCACTGCCTTCTCGACGGCGAGTTGTTCCTGCCGGAGAGGTGGGACGTCGATCGCGACCGCTGCCGGGAGGCGGGTATCCCCGATTCCCTGGTCTACCGGCCCAAGTGGCAGATCGGCTTGGAACTGCAAGCCCGGTGGGTGGCTAATGGTCTTAGCTTCGAATCGCTGACCTTCGATGAAGGTTACGGCTCGAAGCCAGAGTTCTTGCGGGAGTTGTCCAGCCGCGACCAGATGTATGTCGGCGAAGTCCCGCGGAGCTTCGCCGCCCGGCTCGACCCACCGCGGGTGGTGAACCGTCGCTACCGTCGCAATGGCAAGGGGCGTGGTCGCAAGGTACGGCGCTTGGCCTGCGGCAGCCGACCAACCCGGCGGGTCGACGAGCTGCTCAACGACAAGCGGCTGAGCGATCAGCCTTGGAAGCGGTTCCACGTCAAGGACGGTGAGAAGGGGCCCATGGTTTGGGAATGTAAGCACACCATGATCACCATCAAAGACGCCCAGGGCCTGCCCGGCATGAGACTCCACTTGGTGGTGGCGCGCAACGTGCTGGAGCCGGAGGAACTGAAGTTCATCGTCAGCAACGGCCCCATGGAGACCCGTTTGGAGACCCTGCTGCTGGTTGCTTTCTCGCGCTGGCGTGTGGAACGTTGCTTCGAAGACAACAAGAGCGAGATCGGTTTGGATCAATACGAGGGGCGTCGCTATTTGGGGTTGAAACACCACTTCATCATCATCTCGGCGGTAAGATAGAAATCCAGGGCCTCGCAGTAGTCCTTCATCCTCAAAGCAGGGTCCGTCCGATCCAGCCCAACCGCTCCGGATTGCGGATTGATCGTCGCCGTCATCACAAGCAGGGAAGGTTGAACTTGGGAGTTCATTCGCTATCTCCAGAGATTTCCAACTCATCGTGGACCACGCTCTCAAACCCTTCTCATCAAGAACATAGACGTTCTCTCGATTCTGGGGTAAGATAAAGGTAACCTTGGCTAAGATAGGCGAGGCGGCTGTACTTTCACGCGTTCATCCGATCGAAACCAGTGGCACATTCCGCCGAGTTACCCTGGGGCCCGGCGATCACTCGTCTCCCCGCCGTGGAGGCGGCCCGGCTGGCACTCGACAGCGTCGATCTCGCGGTGCCTCATAAACGCGCAAAACCCCAACGGCTCGGTCTGACCAGGTTCTTGAAAAACTGAAGGGTCGACCGTGCGTGATAAATCATCCTCAATTTACCCCTCATGTAGTTCATATTCTGGATGGCGC
>JBAUOX010000235.1:0-16756 GCA_049579985.1 Isosphaeraceae bacterium
GAGGGGCTCTCCGCCGAGCAAGTCGCCGAGACCTTCCAGGTCAGCCGTCAGACCGTCTAGAACTGGGTCAACCGCTTCCTCCGGCGCGACGACCTCGAACTCCGGGCACGCCTGCTCGACGCCCCGCAGCCGGGCCGCCCCCCTTCGATCGCCGAGGTCATCGACCCCGTAGTTGCTGCCCGAGTTCCGGGAACACCATATTGAATTTCTTGGAGTTAGGTATGGTGGCCCCGGAACTCTCCCTGCCAGATACCCCGCACCGGCAATGGAGCGCCAGTCGTCAGAGGTTGGGTGTCAACCCGCCAGGGCTCGGAAGTGTCGGGAACGAATGCTCCTTTCTGGCCTGGGGCCTGCGCCACCAGGCTCCAACATGACGCCGTATTCGGGTCTTGGTTGCCATGGCCCGGAGCGAATCCTCACTGGGCCGCGGCGGTGAAGCCGTGGAAGACGTCTGCGGCGACGG
Source organism: Isosphaeraceae bacterium (assembly GCA_049579985.1). Taxonomy (GTDB): domain Bacteria; phylum Planctomycetota; class Planctomycetia; order Isosphaerales; family Isosphaeraceae; genus Aquisphaera. The sequence goes on from JBAUOX010000235.1 coordinate 464, forward strand.
ATGAAACTCGTAGTGCCGGGCCTTCCTTTGCCCCAGCGAAGGTCATGGTGCGGCCCCTGCTTGTATGGAGGCATCCGCTAGAGTAAGCTGGTTGTAGTGGATGGTCAACTGTGAGGGGCGAAGAAAGCTCCGATTACGGGAAGTCGGTGTCGGAGAGGTCAAAATGACTGCCGACGGCATCCTGAGCCAACTGACGGAGGGCACAGTCCTCGAAGGTCCGCACTGGACGGAGGCCGTCAGAGTGCTGACGGCCAAGGCTCGTGGTGCCCGAATCGAGGTCCAAGCAGTCGGTATCCTCTCCAAACGCCTCTGGACGAAGCTCCTCAAGCTGGAGGACTTTGAGAAGACCATCAAGCTGACGCACGCCGGGAAGCTCGCTACCCTCGATGGGAACCCGTCCCACTTTCGCCTCGCCGCCGAGGCTCATCGCATCCGGCTCGCCTTCCAGTACGACCCCCACTTCGCCGTCTCCGTGTCGCAGGTCGATCCGTTGCCGCATCAGATTGATGCGGTCTACACCCACCTGCTGACCCAACCCCGCATCAGGTTCCTGATCGCAGACGATCCTGGTGCCGGGAAGACGATCATGGCTGGGCTGGCGATCAAGGAACTCAAGTTCCGAGGGCTTATCGAACGCACCCTTATCATCACTCCTGCCAACCTGACTGACCAATGGCGGCGGGAACTTCATGACAAGTTCGGGGAGACATTTACGGTCATCAACCGGGCCACGGTGAGCGCCGCCTACGGTCGAAACATTTGGGAGGACTCGACGCAGTGCATCACGTCGGTCGATTTCGTCGCCCGGCAGGATGACATCCTGAACATGATCCGTGACGTGCACTGGGATCTGTGCATCGTTGACGAAGCCCACAAGATGGCTGCGTACCGCTACGGCACGAAGGTAAACAAGACCCAGCGGTACGAGCTTGGGGAGTTCCTCCGGGATCACACCGACCACTTTCTCTTCCTGACGGCAACCCCGCACAAGGGCGATCCCGAGAACTTCGCCCTCCTCCTGCAACTGCTCGACCAGGACTTGTACGTCAACGGTCAAATCCTGGCGGAAGCCAGCGCCCGTGACGAGAACCGGATCATGGTGCGCCGACTCAAGGAGGACATGAAGAAGTTCGATGGGTCACCTTGCTTCCCACCCCGCCATGTTCAGACCTTATCTTACAAACTCTCGCCCGAGGAACTCCGTCTCTACGATGCCGTGACAGAGTACGTGCAGCACAACTTCCAGCGTGCGGACGCCGCCGAAAACCGCAACGTCGGTCTGGCTCTCACCGTGCTCCAGCGCCGTCTCGCATCGAGCTTGGCGGCGATCCGGCGCTCGCTCGAACGTCGTTGTAAGCGGCTCAAAGAACTCCAGAAACTCGGCAAGCTCAAACAAGAGTATGGCGAACTGCCCGACGACCTCGATGATCTCACAGAGTCGGATCGATGGAAGTTCGAGGATGATCTCGTCGAGCGGCTGACAATGGCCGAGAACATGGCGGAGCTGGAAGCCGAGATCGAGGATCTTGAACGGCTGGTCCAACTCGCCCGGCAAACCGAGAAAAACGTCACCGAAACGAAGTTCGAGGAACTCCGGTCGGTCATCTCGAACCACATCTCGGGTCGCAATGAGCGGCTCCTCGTGTTCACGGAGCACAAGGACACGCTCGATTTCCTGGTCAAGAAACTAACGAACCTGGGCTTCTACTGCTGCACGATCCACGGCGGCATGTCGCTGGAGAAGCGGATCGACGCCGAGCGGGAATTCTACGAGCACAAACCCTCGATCCTCGTCGCCACCGAAGCGGCAGGTGAAGGCATCAACCTCCAGTTCTGCTCGCTGATGGTCAACTACGACATCCCGTGGAACCCGAACCGGCTCGAACAGCGGATGGGTCGCATCCACCGCTACAAGCAGGAGCGGGAGGTGATGATCTGGAACATCGTCGCCCAGAACACTCGTGAAGGCGAAGTGATGGAGCGGTTGCTCGAAAAGCTTGACGACATGCGGCAGGCTTTGGGCAGCGACCGAGTGTACGACGTGATCGGAGAGATCATCCCGGCTCCCCGCTTCGATGCCTTGATGAAGGACTGGCTCTCCAGGCGTCGAACGATGAGCGAGATCCTCGCCGAGATCGATCTGCAAACCGATGTCGAGCAAGTCCAGCGCATCCGAGCCGACATGGAGGACAAGGCTCTCGGCGCTCGATACATCGACATGAGCAAACTCAACGCCGATGTCCAGCAAAGCCGGGAGAACCGGCTGATGCCCGAGTACATCGAGAAGTTCTTCCTCGAAGCCTATCGCTCCTTCGGTGGCACGATCACGCCGGTGAAGGATCGCAAGGGCGTCTGGTCCATCGGTCGTGTGCCACCCGATCATCGCAAGCTCTCGGAGTCGCTGGAACGGCGATACGGCAAGGTTGGCACGAGTTATCCCCTCCTGACCTTTGATAAGGAACTGCTAATCGGCTATTCCGACCTCCAATTCGTTGGTCCCGGTCACCCGCTCTTTGAGGGGGTCGTCGAACGGGTCTTGAGGGAATACGGACCTTCCTTGCGTCAGGGAGCCGTGTTCTTCAATGCCGATTCCTCCGAACCGACTGTGCTCTGGTTGCTCAAGTGCGGGATCGAGGACGGTCGAGGGAACTTGATCGGCGAACGGCTCTTCGCCATCCACAAGACCGACTCGACCTGCCGCAAGAGCCAGCCGTATGCCCTGCTCGACCTCAAGCCGCCCGAGAGTGCGGTTGCCGTGCCGCAAGAAGTGCGGGTGACAGCCACCAAGGAAGACGAGATCATCGACTGGTCGCTTGAAGCCGTCACACCCGAGTATTTCGGCGAGATCGAGAAGCGACGGCACAAGGAACTCGCCATCAAGGAAAAGTACGTCCGCAAGTCTCTCCAGTTCCTCATCGGTGAGTCGATCAAGAAGGTTACCAAATTCGACCAGCAACTCAGGGACATTCGAGACGAGAACGACCCGAAGCGGCTCAACATCGTCGGCAATCGTGCGAAGGAAGATGCCCGACGCAACGAACTCTCCCAGCGGCTCAAGGATCGGCTGGAGGAGATGGGGCAAGAGCAGCATCTCTCCGAGAAGCCGCCCGAAATCCTGGGCGTGGCCGTGATCCTGCCCGCACCGCAAGAAGTAGTCCGAGCGGTGGAGGGGATGGAGACCGATCCCGAAATCGAGCGCATCGCTGTTCAGAAGGCGATAGAATACGAACGGGCGCAGGGGCGTAAGCCCGTGTCAGTCGAGGAAGAGAACTGCGGCTGGGATGTTACCTCGCTGTTGGGCGGGCAGGTTGCCCGTTATATTGAGGTCAAAGGGCGATCCCGGATCGGCGGTGTCGCCTTGACGCCCAATGAGTGGATCAAAGCCCAGCGGTTCGGCAAGGACTACTGGCTTTACGTCGTGGTGAATTGCAGGACGGAACCAGGGCTTCACATCATCCAAGACCCGGCATCGAAGCTCACTCCCAAGGAAGAGGTCAGTGTGGTGCGGTACATGATCGGCCAGGATGACTGGCGCAAGGCGGCCGATTCGTGAGCGATGCGCTGGGGAGGACAAACATGGTCCAGATGACCATTGAGATGCCGGAAGAGGCGCTGGCCGCTCTTCGCAAGGATCCCGAGAACTTTGCCCGGGAGCTGCGCCTGGCGGCCGCGGTGAAATGGTATGAGCTGAAAATGCTTTCCCAGGAGCGCGCCGCCAAGGTCGCCGGACTCTCTCGTGCCGAGTTCCTCGGCGCGCTCGGCCGGTTTGGGGTCTCGCCGTTTCAGTACACGGCCGAAGAGATCATCGAGGAAGCCGAGCGTGAATGAAGTCTGGGTTCTCAACGCCTCTCCGGTGCGTCGGGGAGGAATGGAAGTAATCTCCCGTCCGCTCGCGACGACCAACCACCACCCACGCAATCCGAACGGACCTATTCGATGCTGAAACGGTTGATCGAACTCGCCCTGCCGCTGAAAGAAGTCTCCGAGCAGTCCGCTCGGGAGAAGTCGATCCGACACGGGCATATCTCGACCCTTCACATCTGGTGGGCTCGTCGTCCGTTGGCAGCATGCCGGGCGGTCGTCTTTGCCTCGCTCATTCCCGACGCCGACGATCCCGAATGCCCGGAGTCGTTCCGCAAGCTGGTGAGGGAGCTTCTCAGCCGAAGCGAGTTCAAGCCGAAGAATGGCGATGGCTTCACGGTCGAAAACACCCCACGGAACCGCTGTCAGGAGTTCATCAAGCATCTGGTGAAGTATGAGAACTCGAACAATCCCGAGTACATCGAACCTGCCCGCAAGTTGATCGCAGCCGCCCACAAGATCCTGCATCCGGGGGCCGATGGGGAAGCGCCGAAGGTACTAGACCCGTTCTCGGGCGGCGGTGCGATCCCGCTGGAGGCTCTGCGACTGGGTTGTGACACAACTGCGCTCGATCTCAATCCAGTCGCCCATCTCATCGAGCTTTGCACGCTGGTCTATCCGCAGAAGTATGGCCAGCCTGCCAGCCGCCCGGTTCCCGAGTACATCAAGCGATGCGTCGGTCCCAATTGGGCGAAGAAGGGGAAGAACGAGCCCAGCCTCTTCGACAGGGGGCAAGGTGACTCGGCGTCGGAGCACAGAATAGGCCCTGACGTTGAGATCACTGAGGTCGAGTATCGGAAGAATCCTTTGGCCGCTGACGTGAAGTTTTGGGGCTACTGGATATTGGAGCGCGCAAAAGGAGAGATCGGTAGGTTCTATCCGCCCGAGAACGATGGCTCTGTGCCCGTCGCCTACCTCTGGGCCAGAACGGTTAAGTCCCCCGACCCGACGATCAGCGCAACGATCCCACTGGTAAGGCAACTCTGGCTTTGTCGGTCTCCCCGGCGTGATGTCGCCCTGAAGATTGTCTTGAATCCCGAAAAGGGCCGTTGTGAGTTCGTCGTCGTCGAGGGGGAACAAATCGACTTCGACCCCGCAGAAGGGACGATGAGGAGGGGAGACGCCAGGTGTCCATTCACGGGAACGACCGTGCCTGTGAATTACCTCCGCAGCCAGGCCCGTGCGGGACGCATGGGCCATCAACTGATCAGTGTCGTCAGCGTGAAGAAGAATCAGGATGGCAAGATCTACCGGGCTGTCACGGACGCTGACACGAAGGCGTTTCAAAAGGCCTGCGAGTCACTCTCACGATCCAAGGGGCTGGCTGGCGACCAGATCGTCCCGAACGAGCCCTTGCCTCCGGTGGGAACTCTGGGTTTTCGAGTTAACAATTACGGTTTGATGAAGTGGGGCGACCTCTTCAACGACCGTCAAGCCCTGGCTCTCACGACCTTCGTGCGCCTCGTACGTGAGGTTGTTCAGGAGATCCAGCAACTCCATGATCCCGATTACTCGAAAGCGATTGGGAGCTACCTCGGCATTGCTGTGAGTCGCCTCACAGACTTCAACTCCGTGCTATGCACTTGGAACTACACGGGTGGCCGAGGAGTTGGCCATACTTTCACCCGGCAAGCATTGCCGATGGTGTGGGATTATCCCGAATCTGCCCCGTTCAACTCGCAGGGAGCCAACTGGCAGGCGTCGATCGATGCGGCGGTCGATACGATAGGGAAGTTGGTAATCTCCTACCCCGCCCAAGTGCTGCGAGCGAGTGCGACGAGCGTACCAATTCCCGACGCCTCTCTCGCCGCAGTCGTGACCGACCCTCCGTACTATGATGCGGTCCCCTACGCTGACCTCAGCGACTTCTTCTACGTGTGGCTCAAGCGGGCGGTCGGCGACCTCCACTCGGATGTCTTCCGAACGCCCCTAACGCCGAAGTCACAGGAATTGATCTCCTACGGGCCTTCCGGTCGAGGCAAGGGCGAGAAGAGGCCCCAGTGGTACGAGTCGGGCATGGCCCAGGCGTTCAAGGAGATTTACCGCACCCTCGACAGCCACGGGGTGGCAGCGGTGATGTTCGCTCACAAGGAAACTAGTGCCTGGGAGACATTGATCTCGGGACTAATCCGATCCGGATTGTTGGTCACGGGAAGTTGGCCTTTCCACACCGAACGACCGGGACGGATGAGGGCGCAAGGCTCTGCTGCCCTGGCGAGCAGCGTGACCTTGGTTTGCCGAAAGCGTGGGTCCGAGGCAGGTTTCGGACTCTGGGACGATGTTCGTCAGGAACTCAAGACCGTCGCTCAAGAGCGTCTCGACTTTTTCTGGAGGCAAGGAATTCGGGGAGCCGATTTCTTCATCTCGGCCATCGGACCGGCGCTGTCGGTTTTTGGCAAGTACCAGCGGGTGACGAAGCTCTCGGGCGAGGAGGTCACGGTCGGACAGTTCCTCGACGAAGTTCGGAGCCTCGTTACCAACTACGCCCTGACAAAGATCCTCAAGACCTCACAAACCGGCACCATCGACCCGGAGAGCCGCTTCTACGTCGTCTGGAAATGGTCCTACGGCGATGCCAAGGTACCCGCCGATGAATCGTTCAAGCTTGCGCAAGCCCTCGGGATGAACACGGATTTGTTATGGGACAAGACCGGCGTGCTGGAAAAGTTGGGCGAAAACGTACTGGCAACGCCCATCAGCAAGCGGGTCAAGATCAAGAACCTGGGTGAGCCCGCCGCTGACGGCACCCCCGCCAGCCTGATCGACGTGCTGCACCGGATGTGTGTTTTCCGGGAGAGGGGAGACACGCAGGGGATGGCACAGTTCCTCAATCGGAGTGGTCACGCCAATAACCACTCTCTCTGGCTCATCGCTCAGGCGGTCAGCGAGATCCTCTCGGATGGCGACAAGGAGAAGCAATTGATGCAGGGTCTCCTCAACCAAAAAGACGGACTGGTCGAGGCGACCCGGCAAGGAGAGTTGTTCTGACGCCTGCGAACTCGATCCCCATGGAGACGCAACGTGGACTGGAAAGATCGAATCATCGTGGACCCGAAGGTACTGGTCGGTAAGCCGGTCATCCGCGGCACCCGTCTCGCCGTCGAATTCGTCGTCGATCTTCTAGGGCGAGGTTGGACGACGGAGGAAATCCTCCGCGAGTATGACCACCTGACGCCGGAAGACATTCAGGCTTGCTTGTCCTACGCCAGCGATGTGCTGAAATCGGAACGGGTCTATCTGCTGCCGACGTGAAGAATCGAGCCATGCGCTTCCTCGTCAACGAGAACGTCACCGGTACGGTGATTCAGGAATTGCGGCAACGGGGGCATGACGTGCTCTCGGTGAAGGAGTCGATGCGCTCCGAAGCCGATGACGCAATCCTGGCTCGTGCGCAGACGGAAGAGCGCATCGTCGTCACGCACGACAAGGACTTTGGCGAGTTGGCCTTCCGAGCTCAATTGCCCGCATCGTGCGGTGTCATGCTGTTCAGATTGTCCGGGTCGAAACCCGAGACCGATAACCGGCGCATCCTGGAAGCGCTGGAGAGCCGCACGGATTGGGCGGGACACTTCTCGGTCGTCAGAGACGACCGGATTCGAATGCGGCCGTTGCCGGGTGTTCCATCGGCGCTGGAGGGGACATGACCGACGTGCTGGTTTATTCGCCTGAGTATCACATGGACACGATGACGAGGCATCCTCTTCGCTGGCACTCCAACCATCGTGTCATTGGCGAACTCCTGCCCGGAGATCGGCTCTGGGTCATCACGGCGGGGAAGAGCCTCGGGCGACCGGACCAGAGCGCGGGATACCTCGTCGGTATGTGGCCGGTCGCCGCCGTCATCGAGAACCCGGGTGATGATCCCGACTACCCCGCTCCGAAGTACCAGCATCGGGTTTTGATCAGCGAGACCGAGGCGATTCATCTGGACGAGCCCGTCTGCGTGGATCACCTGATCCGAGGCGAAGGTTACGGCAACCAGATCCCGATCGGTCGTTTCCTGCGAGGTCCACGCCGTCTGACCGACAAAAAGGTTCGGCAACTCCGGGCTGCGGCTGGGGCGGAGATGGCGAGGAAGTGGCTGACCGCCAGCAGACCGAAGCCCGGCGACGGCAATGCCGCCGCTCACGACGAAGAGAACTGGAGCAAAGCACCATGAGCATCCTGAAACCCTGGCGGCAGGTCGTCACCCCTCACGCCGACATCCGGCAAGGCAAGTTCGACGCCTCCGTCTTCGCCGCGGACCTTGGAGAAGTGCTGGCTGGCCGAGGTGTCATCGACTATCGAGACGCCAAGACCTTCTTTTCCAAGACCTACCTGACCCACGGGCTGACGCAACTGTTAATCGACGTGATGCGGCGACTGGGAGGCTCAGGCAAGGGAGAACCGGTTATCCAGCTTCAGACCGCATTCGGCGGTGGCAAGACGCACACCTTGCTGACGGAATACCACCTCTTCAAGAAGCCTAATGAGGTCGGCAAGCTTCCCGAGATCCAACAGATCCTCGCCACGGCAGGCTTGAAGAACATTCCTGCGGTCAACGTCGCCTGCCTGGTCGGTACGGCACTCGACGCCGCCAGCGAGAGGACGTTCTGGGGCGAGATGGCGTACCAGCTTGATGGTGGCAAGGAAGGGAAGCTCTACGGCATCGTTGCCGAGAATGACCGTCTCAAAACCGCCCCCGGCACGAATTCCTTGGGGAAGCTGCTGGAGGCGTCGGGACCAACCCTGATCCTGCTCGACGAAATCCTGGTCTACCTTGTCAAAGCGGGCGGGGTGAGTGTCGGGGAGAGTTCGCTTCGGGGGAACACCCTCACGTTCCTCCAGGAGCTATCCATTGCCGTCTCGAATTGCCCGAACGCTTGCATGATCGCTACGCTCACGAGCCAGCTTGCCGAGTTCTTCGGGGAGGATGCCGAACAAACCTTCGAGTCTCTGGAGAAGGTGCTGGGACGTGTTGAGAAGGTTCGTCAGACGGTCGAGGGTGCGGAGATCTACGAGGTTATCCGGCGAAGGCTCTTCGAGTGGCCCAAGGACGACGAGAAGCGCCAGGATATCGAAACCGATGCTCGGGCGACGGCGGAAGCCTACTGGGACATGTACAAGAAGCTGGGAGAGGACGTGCCCTCGGCATGTCGGGAGATTGGCTATCGTGATGACATCGTGAAGGCGTATCCCTTTCACCCGGAGTTAATCGCCGTCCTCTACGAACGCTGGGGTACGATCCCCGAATTCCAGCGGACCCGAGGCGTCTTGCGGCTGCTGGCGGATGTCATTAGCGACCTCTACCAGTCCAAGGACAACGAGCCTCTCATTCAGAGCGGGAGCGTGAACCTGGGCGCTGCGGGCGTGCGTGGGGAGCTGATCAAGCACACCGGCTGGGGAGGCACCGGGCATTCGGTCATCGACAGTGACATCGCAGGAAAGAACGCCAAAGCCCCGGAGATCGATCGCCAGCTTGGCAGCGAGTACGCCAAGGAGAGCGTCTCGGAAAAGCTCGCCAAGGCGACGTTCATGTACTCGTTCAGCGGCAGCCAGCAGCGGGGAGCGACCCTGCCTCAGTTGAGACTGGCGGTGCTCAATCCCGAGATGGCCCCGCCGTTTATCTCCGACTCACTCGACCGCATGACCAAGCGTCTCTGGTACATGTACCAGGACAGCGGGCTCTACCGGTTCGAGTCCCGACCGAACCTCAATCGCATTCTCGTGGATCGTGAGGAGATGGTCCGATCAGAACCCGAGAAGGTGAGGGAGTTCTCCAAGCAGACCCTCAACGACATGATCGGGGATGCGGTTTTCCGGGTCTACCGCTACCCAGAAGAGGATCGTGACGTGGCTGACGAACCACGGCTCAGCCTCGTCGTCCTTGATCTTGACCAAGGGGCGACCGAGGAAGGTCCGATCGATGACGCCGAGAAGTTCGTCACTCAAATCCTGAAACAGCATGGTAAGGGCTTTCGCAAGCACGCCAACATGCTGATCTTCCTGGCACCGGATCAGATACGGGCGTCCGAAGTGACCGACGCCGCCCGTCGTCTGCTGGCACTCCGCAACATCGACGAGGACAAGAGCACCAAGCGGCAACTGACCGAGGAACAACTGAAAGACCTCAGTGGTCGATTGAAAGAAGCCGAGGCCCGCTTGCCTGCGGCGCTAGCGACCGTCTATCGGTTGGTCCTTGTCCCTGCGAAGAACAAGACCCTCCGGTGCTTTGACCTGGGCATCTCGGGATACAGCGGCAGGACGACACTCAGCAATCGGGTGGCGGAAAAGCTCACTGACGAGCAGCAGATACTCGACAAGCTCGACCCTGCCATCCTGATCGGGGAGCGTTTCGGGCTCTGGCCCGAAGATCAGGATGTCATCAACGTCAAGACGCTGGCGGATTACTTCACGCAACTCACACACCTGCCCTGTCTCGGTAATGCCGCCGTTCTGCCTGATTGCCTATCGAAAGGCGTGCATCGGGGCCTCTTCGCCTACGCCCTTGGCGACGGCGAGAAGAAGGCATTCGACACCATCCTCTTCAACGACAAGACGGTCAGTCCCTCCGAGTGCGAGGTCACTGAGACAGCGTGGCTCCTGCGCCCCACACTGGCGAAGACGTTGATTCCAAAAGAACCTGAGACCAAGGTGACAGGCGGTGGAGCATCCGGGGCTACGGGAACGACCACCGTCACAGGAGGCGGGGCACCTGGAACCGATTCGGGGGGCGAGGAATGGGGTGCTGGCAGCGGTGGTGGGGTCGTCATCACGCAGGGCGAACGGCGTTTGAATCGAGTCCGTATCGACATCAAGCGACTGCCCTGGGAGAACTGGCACGACATCTACAACGAAGTCATTCTTCCACTTGCCCACGAGGGTGCTGATGTGTTTTGCCAGGTCATCGTCATTGCCAAGGGTGACGCTGCCATCCGGGAGAACACCGTTGAACTGGGCATCAAGGAGTCACTGAGTCAGCGGGACATCCAAGCGGATATCCAGACAGGGTGATCAACCTGATCGTCACCGGAAGTGGTCCCTTCTGGAGTCCATAAATCATGAGACGGCCATTCAGTGCATCCGGTCAGATTGATCCTGTGAGACCTGAGCATCCAGGGAAACATCAAGGCGGTGAAATCCCTGCGTCACCAGTGGCTTGGCCAAACCACCCCTCTTGCCCAGACATCCAATCCACGTGTTAGAGCAAACCGCGTGCCGCCTCGCGGCTTCGTTCAAGAAGCCTGTACTCGAAAGGCCGCAATGGCTTGCGGTGAAGCCATCGTCTGCGCAGGCCCTTTGGGTACAGGCTTCTTCCTTTGCAGCATGCCAGTTGGGGCTGGCTGGCGCGTGCCATGCTGCCGGGCCTCCCAATGATTCCAGGACGAAGGGAAACCAAAGGCAACCTCAACTTTTCATCATGCCCGCCTCGCGGTCAGCTCCCCGGCTTGGTCGCCGGTGCCGCGCCCTTGGTCGTGGCCGGAGCCGGAGCCGGAGTGGCCGGAGCGGCCGGCGGGAAGAGGTCCTTGGGCATGGGCTTGACCTCGATCTTGGCTCGCCTTCGCTCTTCTGTCAGCAGGTTCTTCTGAAGCTCTCCGGCGTAGGCATTGAGGATGTAGGGTTTGTTCTGCTCGAAGTCCACGGGCCGGCCTTCTTTCCGGTCAGTCACCTGGATCAGGTGGTAACCGTAGGGGGTCTCGACGGGCTCGGAGACCGAGCCCTTCTTGAGCCTGAAGGCGACGTCGGTAAACTCGGGGATGAAGCCGCTGCTGAGGGTGAAGTAGTCGAGGTCGCCACCGGCTCCCCCCGTGTTGGCAGGGTCTTCCGAGTACTTGTTGGCCGCCTGTGCGAAGGTCACCGTGTTGGCGTCGATCTGGCCCTTGATGGCTTGCAGCTTCTGCTTGACCTTTTCCTTCTCGGCGGCCGAGGCCTCGGGGTCAACCTTCAGCAGGATATGGCTGGCGCGGACCTGCGTGCCGTAGAACAGGTCGCGGTTGGCCGACACGTAACGCTTCAGCTCGGCTTCGGTGGCCTTGGACTTGACATACTCGGACCAGCGAATGCGATTCTCCAGCTCCTTGCGGACGGTATCCAGCGACATGTTGTCCTCGAGCAGGGCGGTTGCCAGGTCTCGGCCGTCGGCCTTGAGCTGCTGCTCCAGCCGCGCCTGCTCCTCGTCGATCCTGGCGGCCGGAACGGCGATCTTTTGACGGTTCAGGAAGATCGTCAGAAGCTTGGTGTTAACCAGCGAGTCGACGGCATCACGGTACACTTGTTCGCGATTCTCGTTCGCCGGGATGGGGTAACGGCTCAGGAAATTGATCACGTCTCCCTTTGTGACCTGCTCCTTGGCGTTTTCATCGGCGACCGTGGCCACGACATCGTTGGCGCCTGGAATCACCGGTGCGCGTCCGGCCGGTATCCGTGCGGTGGGACCGGCGGGAGCAGCCCGCTCAGCCTGGGCGCGAACCGCGCCGGTCCCCGCGCTCAGCCCCAAGAACAATACTGACAACAGTCCAGCCTGGGCTCTCCTGCGCATCGAACAGATCTCCCTCTCGAGTTTCGTCCTTGTTGATCACGCCCGAGATCCACGGATGGGATGCGACCCGCTCCACGACCTCATGAGCAAGGGCTGCCGGTCGTATAACTTTTATCGATTATACGATTTTTGCTCAATCCCGCCGCGCGAGTTGGCCGATAATCTTCAATTGGACATCGCGCTAGCCGGCGGCGGCCGTGCGTGAATGCGTGAACTTGCGAGTGTCGTCCCGATCTCGAAGGATTCGCCAGGTGGCACATGTGTTCGCTCACCCGCAGGGCAGTGACTGTCCTGCCCTGCCCTGTCCTGCGGAGACCTATCAACCGGCCCGACTCTCGAGCTCAGGCCGCGGTCAGCCAGCGCCTGATCCGGCTGACCTCCTGCGACCATTCCGAGCCAGCGCGGCGGCGGCGGTAGGCGTCGAAGAGGAGGTCAAGGGTCTCGGTCAGGTGGCGAAGGCTGTCGATCCGGGCGACCCGGACCTCGTTCGCGGCGAGCTTTTCATCCTCGGGCTTGGGAATCAAGGCGCCCGAGACGGCGAGGGTCTCGGCTTGCAGGGTCAACTCGTACTGGGCGCCATGGCGCACCAGGATCAGCCCCGCCTTGCGGGGCAGCTTGCCCGACTGGAGGGCCCGGAAGGCTTCGGGGAGCCGGGTCGGGGCGTCGTCGGTGAGATTGTCGCGCCCGGTCTCGCCGCGCGGGCAGTCGAGAGTGAGGGTCTTGGTCAGCATGACCGCGACCTCGGAGCCGTCGGCCAGTTGCACCGTGTCGCTGTCGTTCAGCAGCGCGTGCCAGAGCCAGACCAGGAACTCGTTACCGAGGTGGTCGAGCATGTTGGGGGCGTTCTCGGCCCAGGTGACCGTGGTCAGCCCGGACTGCTCGCCGCCGAAGAAGCTGAGCATTCCCTCGGCCAGCCTTTCCTGGTTCCGGTCGCCGGCGTCCGGCCCGGCCAGGCTGGTGGCCAGGCTACCGGCGGTGATCGGCTCGAGGTTGCGGTCGAATGTTTCCCGGAAGAGCGTCCCAAGCCGCTCCAGGACGGTCGTGCTGGTGGTGCCCGCGTAGAGGACTCCGGTCTGGCCATCCCAGAGGACGGGGTAATGGTTGAGCCGGCGGAACCGGCCGTCGCCGGCCTCGGCCTCAGCGCGGAGGCGGGCGGCTTCCTTGGCTTCCTGGCGCTGGGCCTTGGTCGGGTGGCCGCTGGGGTTGAGCTTGGCCCTGGCCTCGGTCTCAATCTGGGTATAAGCCTTCAGCAGCGACCCGGGGATCTTGTCAGTGTCGATCCGGATCGCGAAGTGGAGGGCATCGTTCACCACGTTCTTGGCCAGGTCGAACGTCAGGTCGAGCACGTGGTCGCCGCCGGACCAGCCGGTGGAGACGCCGTCGGTCGGGTCGGCCGACCCGTGGCGGCCAGCGGCGTGCTGCACGGCCAGGGCGAGCAGGTCGTCGGCGAAAGGCAGAGGGGATGATCCGCTCACTCGATACCGGGTGAACGTGACGCGCCCGTTCAAGAAGCCCATTTTCCGATTCCTCCTCAAGTTCGCCCGGGCTGTCCGATCAGCACGAAACGAGCCCGCAATCCAGCCGGGTCACCTTGTAGATCGGCGGACCGGGCGCGGCTCTCCACTGCCTTGACACCAGGAGCGGCCTCGACCTTTCCAGTGAGCCGCCTGGTTCCGGTCAGGTGAAGTTGACGAACTGAAGCGGGTACTCCGGTCCGTTCTCCTTCAGGTGGGCCATGACGGCCTGAAGGTCGTCGATCTTCTTGCCGGTCACGCGGACCTTGTCATCCATGATCTGCGCCTGCACCTTGAGCTTGAGCTGCTTGATGTCCTTGACGATCCTGCGGGCATCGTCGGAATCGATGCCGGTGTGCAGCGTCAGGGTCTCTCGAACCGAATCGTGCGAGGCCTCCTCGAGCTTGCCGCGGATCAGTGCGTTCACCGGCACCCCGCGTCGCGCCATCTTCTCCTTGAGCATCTGGATGACCGTCTCCAGTTGCCCTTTGTGATCGGCCAGCAGGGTGAGAGCGTTGTCCTGCTTCTTGAACTCGATCGAGGCCTTGGTTCCCTTGAAGTCGTAACGGACGGCGATCTCGTGCTGGGCCTGGACGACCGCGTTGTGCATCTCGGCGTGATTGATCTCGCTGACGACGTCGAAAGCATGATTATCGGCCACGGCGGAGACTCCGGTAGATCGTGACTGCACGGCTTCGAAGCGTTATTCCATCGTCGATCCCGTGCATTGGCAAGAGATCTGGTTGGATCCGCGGGCAATTTCTGCGAGACAAGCTGAAGGTCAACATCGGGCAACGACCATCGGTTCAGAGCCATCCCAGCAGCGTCGCAACCAGCAGCGTTGCGCCGCCAATGGCGAGGGGAAGGACCACCTGGCGGATGAGACTGGAAGGCGGAACGTGTGCCAGCTTGGACGACATGGCCACGACGGCGGCGGCCGGGCTCATCGTCCGTCCGAAATGCGAGCCGAGCGCGGCGACCGTGCCGAGGCGGACCGGGTCCAGATGCATCGACGCCGCGACCGGCACGAAGAACTCCATGATCGAGACCGCCGGCGCGATGCCGGTGCCCGAGACCACCGCGAGCGCCCAGGGGGCGATTATGCTGACGGCCAGCGCCGCCGCCGGCCAGCCCACGAGCCCCTGGACGATCACCGCGATCAGGCCGCTGCGGTTGATTCCCTCGGCAAAGGTCGAAGCCGCCACGATCAGTGAGATGACGTGCGTATAAGCATAGCCCGCACCCTCGAAGAACGCCGTGGCGAGTTGACCGCCCACGCGCGGTGAGGTCAGGCCCGCCAGGATGATGCCGATGAGCATCGCGGCCAGAATCTTGGCGGGACCTTCCAAGGCCCGCAACGGGGAAAGAGCCCCCAGGCTCGAGTCGGTGAACAGCAGCACAAGCGGCAGCACGGGAACCAGGGCCTTGATAGGGTTGATCGCGAAATCGACCGAGCCTCCTGCCGGCTCGGTCTCGGCTTCCGCGCCCAGCGCGCCGGGAACCGGCTTACGCCCGCCGCGGAATTGCGACAGGGCCCAGAACGAGAGCAAGGCCGTCCCGCAGGCCAGGAGGTTCTGCGCGGTCGAGCGGGCGACGACCTCGGGACCGGAGAGGCCGGTCAGCTCGGCGAGTTTTCGCATCTCGACCGCGCCGGGATTGAACAGCTCTCCGCCCATCGACGAACCCAGCAGCAAGATCGCTCCCGCGGCGGCCGGCTGTACACCGCCGGCCCGCAGCAAGGGGATCAGGATCGGGCCCAGCACGGCGGCCGTGCCAGTCTGGCTGACGATCGTTGTGTTGACGAGATAACCGGCCGAAATCCCGCCCGGAATCAGCAGCCAGCGCACGTGCCGCAGCGGCCGGAGCAGCAGTCGGACCAGGTGCTGATCACATTCGGTAATCCGCAAGACGTAGGCGAAGCCCAATGCCGTGCATATCGGCACCACCGTCCCCGGATTGGCCATCTCTTCCACCAGCTTCGTGAGCATCGCCTTCAGTCCACCGGACACCGCGAACAGGGGAACGGTGCCGGCCAGAAGCACGAGACGCACCTCCACGCGCCGGATGATCAGGACGGTCACCGCGACCAGGTCGATGAGGGCGATCACGATCTGCACGCTCATGAGTCTGGCTCGCCCGGTTGCCGGGGTTCGTCGCAAGCGGCCTGGGACGAGGCGATCCCGGCCGTGATGATCTCACTCACAGCCATTGCGCCGCGAGGCCCTGGAAGAAGGTTTCCACGTCCACATTGCCGCCGCTGAGGATGACGCCGACCCGTCCTTTCGCCCTCAGCCTGGCGGCCAGCAGCGGCGCCACGACGACGGCGCTCGAGGGCTCAATGACGATCTTGAGCCGCTCCCAGACGAAACGGGTCGCGTCGATGATCTCGGCCTCGGAGCA